>DAORHX010000068.1:0-13696 GCA_035438245.1 Rubrivivax sp. | reverse complement strand
CCGCGCATCTACCCGAGCGGCGCGATCATTTCGGTCACCAGCGGCCACGGCGACTTCCGCCAGCCGTTCGAGCTGCCGCGCACGATCGGCGCGCCCGGTTCGCGCCAGGAGCAGCTCGGCGCCGCCATGATCGCGGACAGCCCCGACGAGGTGCGCGTGCGCGTTCGCGAGCAGCTGATGAAGGGGGCGGTGCACATCAAGCTGACCGCCGGCGGCGGCGTGTCGTCGCCGCACAGTCCGCTCGACGCGTCCACCTTCACCACCGAGGAGCTGCGCGCCGCCGTCGAAGCGGCCGAGAACTGGGGCACCTACGTCGGCGTGCACGCCTACACGCCCGCCTCGATCCAGCGCGCGATCGATGCCGGCGTGAAGGTCATCGAGCACGCTCACCTGATGGACGAGGCCACCGCCAAGCTGATCGCCGACAAGGGCGTGTGGCTGAGCACGCAGGCGTTGCCACAGGAGCTGGGCAACGCGTTCCCGCCCGGGTCGTTCGAGCGCGAGAAGTTCATGCAGGTCTTCGCAGGGACCGACGCGACCTTCAAGCTCGCGAAGAAGTACAAGATCAAGACGGCGTTCGGCACCGACGTGCTGTTCTCGGCGGCGCTGGCGCGGCAGCACGGCGCCCTGCTCGCCATGCTGACGCAGTGGTACACCCCGGGCGAGACGCTGGTCATGGCGACCGGGACCAACGCCGAACTGCTGGCGCTGTCCGGCAAGCGCAACCCCTACCCGGGGCGGCTCGGCGTCGTCCAGGAGGGCGCGCTCGCGGATCTGCTGCTGATCGATGGGGACCCCGTCGCCGACATCGCGCTGATCACCGATCCGCAGAAGAACATGGTGGTCATCATGAAGGACGGCAAGATCTTCAAGAACACGCTGCGGCACTGACGCCGGCCACCGATCGAACGCTGTATCGCACAGGGGGAGCAAGACGATGTCGATCAAGCTGAACCACACCATCGTCCACGCCCGCGACCCTCTCGCCTCGGCGAGCTTCCTGGCCGAGATGCTCGGCCGGCCGGCCCCGGTCAGGTTCGGGCCGTTCTGGGATGTCGAACTCGACAACCAGGTCACGCTGGCCTACCGCCTCGCCGACGAGCGCCTGACGATCGAGCACTACGCCTTCCTCGTCGGCGAAGAAGAGTTCGATCGGATCTTCGAGCGCATTCGCGCGCGGGGCTTGCCGTACTGGGCCGATCCGGCGCACACGCAGCCGGGGCGCATCAATCACCACGACGGTGGGCGCGGCGTCTACTGGAACGACCCCAACGGCCACTACCTGGAGATCATCACCCGGCCCTATGGCAGCGGCAGTTGACGGCGCTGGGCCGATGGCCGCACTTCCCATGCTGTTCGCGGACGACGAGCAACCCCGCGAGTCATCGGTCAGCGAATGGCCGGGAGGGTGAGTTCGTCGACAACGGGACCGGCCCTCGAAGTCCGCAGCGCAGGAGGCCACGACCCAAGGCAAACCCCGGGGCGGCAGGGGCATCAGACCGACCAGAGCAGGCCGTGCCCTGTCCGCAACTCACCCGGCAAGCGGTCGCGGCGCACCTTTACTCGACGCACGCGCGGCGGAAAGATCGCCCACCTTCCCATGCCGACCGAGCGCTTCGATGACCGCCGCCAAGCGACCCGCAGCCCGCGCCAGGCCAGGTCGCGCGGTGGCGCCGGTGGTCGATCTGCAGCGCTTCCTCGACGCCTTCAAGCTGCCGGGGGTCGATGTGAAGTCGATCGCCGACGCCAGGCGTGCCGAGATGCGCGCGGTCGCGCTGGCCAACCGGCGCGCCCACGACGGCATGAGGCCGAAACAAGCGCGGCGGTCCGCTGCAGGCGCCGCATGAAAACCACTCTTCGCGCAAGGAGACCGACATGGACCATCTGAGCGGCATGGACGCCGCGTTCCTGCACCTCGAAACACCGGAGATGCCGATGCACGTCGGCAGCCTGATGCTGTTCGAGTTGCCGCAGGGCTACAAGGGCGACTTCTACGAAGACGTCAAGGCGATGATCGGCAAGCGGCTGCACATCGCCGCAGTCTTGAACCGCAAGCTCGCGCAGATGCCCTTCGAGCTGGCCGAGCCGGTGTGGGTCGACGACGACGACATCGACCTCGACTACCACGTGCGCAGCCTGACGCTGCGCCGCCCCGGCACGATGGCGCAGCTCGAGCAGCTGATCGCGCGGCTGCATTCGAGCCTGCTCGACCGCAGCCGGCCGCTGTGGGAGATGTACGTGATCGAGGGCCTGCAGAACGGGCAGGTGGCCTTCTACACCAAGGCGCATCACAGCGGCGTCGACGGCAAGGCCGGGGTCGAATTGGCCAAGGTGCTTTACGACGTCTCGCCGAAGATGCGCGAGGTGCCGCCGCCGCGGCGCAAACGCGGCGGCAGCGACCAGCTCGGCGTCACCGAGATGCTGCAGGCGGCGCTGACCAACTCGGCCACGCAGTACCGCAAGCTGGCCTCGCTGCTGCCGTCGGCGGCCAAGGCGCTGACCGCCGCAGGCAAGGTGCTCACCAGCCAGCGCACCGCCAAGGGCGAGCGCAAGCTGATCCTCGGCCTGGCGCCGAAGACGATCTTCAACGACTCGATCACCAACCAGCGCTCGTTCAGCACCTGGTCGTTGCCGCTGTCCTAGGTGAAGGCGCTGGGCACGCGCGTCGGCGGCACGGTCAACACCATCGTCATGGCGTTGTGCGCGGGCGCGTTGCGGCGCTTCTTGAAGGAGCGCGGCGAGCTGCCCAAGCAGCCGCTGATTGCGGCGGTGCCGGTCAGCCTGCGCGCGGCCGGCGACGACGCGATGAACAACCAGGTGTCGATGGTGCGCGTCGACCTGGCCACCGACATCGCCGACGTGGCCGAGCGCTTCAAGGCGATCCACGCGTCGTCGGAGGCGGCCAAGGCGGTGGTGCGCGAGCTCAGGCCCGTGCTCGGCGTGGACATGCCGGTGACCGGCGCGCCGTGGATCATGACCAGCCTGGCCTCGCTGTACGGCCGCTCCAAGCTCGCGCAGAAGCTGCCGCCGGCCGGCAACGTGCTGATCTCCAATGTGCCGGGACCGGCGATGACGCTGTACATGGCCGGCGCGCGCATGGTGAACTACTTCCCGGTGTCGATCCCGGCGCACGGCATGGCGCTGAACATCACCGTGCACAGCTACGCCGGGCTGCTCGAGTTCGGCCTGACCGCGTGCCGCCGCGTGCTGCCGCAGGCGGAGTCGTACGAGCTGATCGAGTACCTGAAGGCGGCGCTGAAGGAGATCGAAGCGCTGCCGTCGGTCGATGGGGCGGCCGCTGCCGCCGCGAACGGCCCGGCCATCGGGGCAACGAAAGAAGCGGCGAAGAAGACCGCGGCCCCGCGCAAGGCGCCCGCCGCGAAGAAGGCGGCCAGCGGGCCGCGGCGCGCTGCAGCGGTGAGCTGATCCGATGGCCCGCGCAACCCGGCAAGCCGCAGATCGAAGCTAGACCAAAGCCAAACCCCCAGGGAGACAAGGAGACCCGCCATGGCAGCCCACATCGTGCAGGACAAGCACCCTCATCAGGCCTACAGCGCCGACGACGAGAAACTCTTCTCCAAGGTCAGCTGGCACCTGCTGCCGCTGCTGATCGTCTGCTACATCATCGCCTTCCTCGACCGCGTCAACATCGGCTACGCGCAGCTGCAGATGAAGCAGACGCTGCCGTGGAGCGCCGAGGTCTATGCGCTGGGTGCCGGCATCTTCTTCTTCGGCTACTTCCTGTTCGAGGTGCCGAGCAACCTGTTCCTGGAAAGGATCGGCGCGCGCAAGACGCTGCTGCGCATCATGTTCATGTGGGGCCTGTGCGCCGCCGGCATGGCCTACGTCGAGACGCCGACGGCGTTCTACATCCTGCGCTTCCTGCTCGGCGCCTTCGAAGCCGGCTTCTTCCCCGGCATCATCCTGTACCTGACCTACTGGTACCCGGGCCCGCGCCGCGGCAAGGCGATCGCCACCTTCATGACCGGCGCGACGATCGCCTACCTGATAGCCGGCCCGGTGTCCGGCGCGATCCTGAAGTACATGGACGGCCTGAGCGGCATGCACGGCTGGCAGTGGATGTTCATCGTGCAGGGCCTGCCGGCGTCGATCCTCGGCATCGTCGCCTTCTTCTACCTGAAGGACAAGCCCGAAGACGCCGACTGGCTGACGCCCGGCGAGAAGGCCGCTCTGCGCAACCACCTCGAGCACGACGTGCATGTCGTCGCCGGCGCGTCGCACGGCTCGCTGTGGAGCCTGATCCGCGACCCGAAGATCTACACGCTGTCGATCGTCTATGCCATGTTCCTCGGCGCCACGTACGCGATGGTGTTCTGGATGCCGACGCTGATCAAGAGCTGGGGCGTGGCGGACCTGTTCATGGTGGGCATGCTCACGGCCATTCCCTCGCTGTGCGGCCTGATCGCCATGGTGCTGCTCGGGCGCAGCTCGGACCGGCACGAAGAGAGGCGCCGCCACTTCTTCTTCTGCACCTTGCTCGCGCTGTCGGGCGTGTCGCTCGCCGCCGTGATGCAGGGCAACCTGGTCATGTCGCTGCTGGGCCTGTGCCTGCTGGCCATGGGTCAATCGTCGGCGACGCCGATCTTCTTCGCCGGCGTCAGCGAATACCTGCCGAAGAAGACCGCCGCGGGCGGCATCGCGCTGGTCAGCAGCCTGGGCAACCTAGGTCCGGCGGTGATGCCGGTCATCGTCACCTGGCTGACCACGAGCACCGGCTCGCAGACGACCAGCCTGTACCTGGTGGGCACGTTGTGGATCGTGGCCGGGGCCATGCTGATGATGGTGATGCGGCCGGCTACTGCGATCGTGGCACGCCCGGTGACTGCCTGACAGAGCCTGGCCAAGCTGGCGGTACGACACGAGCGGCCGGCACGGACGCTTGCAGCACGAGCGACCGGCCGAAGCATGAACCTCTCCACAACGCGCCACATCATGATCGAGCACACCGACCCGTCCGCCGCACCGTCGCGCCGACTGCTGTGGCTCGAAAGTCGCGCTGCCTTCGAGTTCTGGGCCTATGTCGCGATGGTGCCGATGTGGCGCCTGGCACCGACCGGCGACGGCCATGCGGTGCTGGTGCTGCCGGGGCTGTCCGCCGATGACCGTTCGACGCGACCGCTGCGCGCCTTCCTGAACGAACGCGGCTGGCGCGCCCACGGCTGGAAACTCGGGCCCAATCACGGCCCGCGCGCCGGCGTCGAGCCGGCGATCCAGCGGCGCCTGGCCGAGCTGCACGATCGCTACGGCCGCAAGGTCAGCCTGATCGGTTGGAGCCTCGGTGGCATTCTTGCGCGCGAGGCCGCGCGCCGCGCACCGCAGCACGTGCGCAGCGTGGTCACGCTGGGCAGCCCGTTTGCCGGCGTGCCGCGTGCCAGCAATGCGTGGCGGCTGTACGAAGCGCTCAGCGGCCGCGCGGTGGACGACGGCGCGGCGCGCGAGGCGATGCAGCAGCCGCCGCCGGTGCCGAGCACGGCGATCTACAGCCGCAGCGACGGCATCGTCGCCTGGCAGGGCTGCCTCGAGCGCGAGAGCCCGACCACCGAGAACATCGAGGTCGACGGCAGCCACTGCGGCCTCGGGCACCACCCGGCCGTGCTGTATGCGGTCGCCGACCGGCTGGCCCTGCCCGAAGGCGATTGGCGGCCCTTCGAGCGCAGCGCTTTGAGAAGCTTCGTCTACCCCGATCCGCGACGCGACACGGCCATGGCTTGAGCCCATCGCCGACCACGACCAACAAGGAGGCTGCCATGAACGACATGCCCTGGATCAAGTCCTATCCCCCCGGCGTGCGCTGGGATCTGAACATCGAGCCGATGCCGGTGCAGCAGCTGCTCGAAGACGCGGCTTCGGCCTGGCCCGACAACGGCGCCTTGCAGTTCATGGGCAAGCGCATCAGCTACCGCGAGCTCGATGCGCTGGCCGCCCGCGCGGCCAAGGGCCTGCAGCAGCTCGGCGTCAAGCCCGGCGTGCATGTCGGGCTGTTCCTGGCGAACACGCCGCACTACCTGATCGCGATGTTCGGTGCGTGGAAGGCCGGCGGCACGGTGGTCAACTACTCGCCGCTCGACGCCGCCAAGGTGCTGGAGCACAAGATCGAGGACAGCCGCACCGACGTGCTGGTCACGCTGGACATGGCGGCGCTGTACCCGCAGATGGCCGGCATGCTCGGCAAGACGCGGCTGAAGAAGCTGGTCGTGGGCAATCTGGCCGAGATGACCGCCGCGCCCGACAAGGTGGCCGCGCAGCTGAAGGCCGACAAGCAGACCGTCGAAGTGCCGCAGGACGAGCGCCACCTCAGCTTCGCCGCCTTGCTCGACAACGACGGCAAGTTCACTGCGCACCCGATGCCCGACCCGCGCGAGTCGCTCGCGCTGCTGCAGTACACCGGCGGCACCACCGGGCTGCCCAAGGGGGCGATGCTGACGCATGCCAACCTGTGGTCGGCGGTGGCGCAGTGCATGGAGACCACGCACATCACGCCGCCGCTGCTGCACGAAGGCAAGGAGCGTTTGCTCGCGGTGCTGCCGCCGTTCCACATCTACGCGCTGACCGTGAACATGCTGTTCGGCGTGCGCCTGGCGGCCGAGGTGATCCAGCACACGCGCTTCGACCCGAAGGCGGCGCTGGCCGACATCAGCGGGCAGAAGGTGTCGGTGTTCTGCGGCGTGCCGACGATGTTCACCGCGCTGATCAACGACCCGGACACGCCGAGGCACGATCTGCACTCGCTGCAGTTCTGCAACTCGGGCGGTGCGCCGCTGCCGGTGGAACTGGGCAACCGCTTCAATCAGCTCACCGGCACCTGGCTGGCCGAAGGCTGGGGCATGACCGAGACCTCGCCCACCGGCACCTTCAGCCCGGCGCAGGGCCAGCGCAAGCCGGGCTCGTGCGGCATTCCGCACCCCGGCGTGACGATCAAGATGCTCGATCTCGACGACCCGACCAAGTACGTTGCGCTGGGCGAAAAGGGCGAGATGTGCATCAAGGGCCCGAACGTGATGAAGGGCTACTGGAACAAGCCCGAGGCGACGGCCGAGAACACCACCTTCGACGGCCTGTTCCGCACCGGCGACGTGGCCTACATGGACGACGACGGCTTCGTCTTCATCGTCGACCGCACCAAGGACATGCTGCTGTGCAGCGGCTACAACGTCTATCCGCGCGTGCTCGAAGAAGCGATGTACCAGCATCCGGCGGTGCGCGAAGTCGCGGTGATCGGCATTGCCGACGAATACCGCGGCCAGTCGCCCAAGGCCTTCGTCACGCTGAAGGACGGCGCCGAGCCTTTCACGCTGAAGGACTTGCAGGCTTTCCTGAAGGACAAGCTGGGCAAGCACGAGATGGTGCAGGCGCTGGAGATCCGCGACGAGCTGCCCAAGACGCCGGTGGGCAAGCTGTCGAAGAAGGACCTGGTCGACGAGGAGGAGCGCAAGCGCGCGGCCAGCGCCTGACAGCCGGCCGCAGAGGCAGCCGCACCTGCGGCGGCTGCTTTCAGCCGAGCGCTTCGTCGACGCCGTAGGCGCGCCGCTGCGCCTCGAACTTCGCCACGTCGTGGCTGAGCACGACGATGTCGTGTGTCTTGCCGTCGCGGTCCTTCACGTGGTCGTGCAGCAGCGCCTCGGCGCGGAAGCCCAGGCCTTCGAACACCGCGATCGCGCCGCGCTGGTCGACCGTCATCTGCGCGACCAGCTTTTCCAGGCCGATGTCCAGCGCGACGGCGAAACATTCCTGCGTCAGCTTCTGGCCGAGCCCGACGCCGCGCAGCGCCGCATCGATGATGACGCGCAGCTCACCGACGTGGCGCGACCACGACAGCGGGTCGCGCACGATCGTTGCGCAGCCGACCACCGCGCCCGCGCGCAGCGCCAGCAGCGTGACGATCGTGTCGCCCTTGCCGGCTTCGATCCACGCCGCCACCACCTTGGGCTGGCTGATGTCGCGGCGCAGGAACAGCAGGTCGTGCGGCGCCAGGCGTTGCGCAAACGCCAGCACCGCGGCCTCGTCGGCCGGCGCCATCGGCCGCACTTCGACATCGCCGCCATCGCAGGCCACGCTGCGCGGATAGGTACGCTTCAGTGAGATGCTCATGTCGATCGCTTTCCGAGCCAGGAGTCGAGCTTCGGCCACATCCGCTTCACCGCGTTGCCGCCGGCGGCAATGCTGACGTGGCCACCTTTGAGGATGACTTCTTCCTTGTCCTTGGAGCCGACGTTCTGAATCAGCGGCTTGGACGCCTCGTAAGGCACGATGTGGTCATGCTCGGCCACCACGTGCAGCACAGGGATCTTGATGTTGCCCAGATCGACGCGTCGCCCGCCGACGACGAACTCGTTCTTGTACAGGCGGTTCTCCCACATCAGCTCCTTGGTGATCTGGCGGAAGTACTCGCCCGGCATCGGCAGGATGTCGGCGCCCCAGCGATCGAACATGCGGTACGACTTGACGAACTCGTCGTTCCACATGTTGTCCCACAGCTTGATCTTGCCGGTGACGCGGTCGGCCGGACGCAGCATCGAGAACGACTCGAAGATCATTTCCGGCGGCGTGTTGCCCACCGTGTCGACGAGCCGGTCGACGTCGAAGTGGCGCCGGTCGCTCATCTTGCTGAACAGCTTCATGCCGCGGAAGTCGATCGGCGTCGTGAACACCGCCAGGTTGCGCACCGGGCCGTCGGTGTGCAGCGCGGCGTAGATCGTCGACAGCATGCCGCCGGCGCAGTAGCCGATCAGGTTCACGTCGGTTTCGCCCGAAGCCTGCTGCACGCGCGTGATGCAGTCCGGGATGAAGTCGAGCGTGTAGTCCTCCATGCGGATGCGCTTTTCCTCCGGCCGCGGCGGGTTCCAGTCGATCATGTAGACGTCATAGCCGCGCTGCAGCAGGAACTCGACGAAACTCTGGCCCGGGGCGAGGTCGAGGATGTAGCCGCGGTTGGTCAGCGCCATCACGACCAGCACCGGCACGCGGTACAGCTCGTCGGCCTGCGGCCGGTAGCGGTACAGCGCCAGCGTGCCGCGCTGGTGGATCAGGTCGCGCGGCGTCTTGCCGACGGGCGGGCCGCCCGAAGTCAGGTATTCGACGCCCTTGACGCTGCGCTGGATGGCGCGCTCGACCTCGGAGCGGATGCGCGTGGCGAGCGGTTCGGTTTCTGCGGTTTGCGTCATCTTGTCCCCTTGCTCTTGCGGGCGCTTGCCGGCTTCTTGCGTGCCGCCGCGGCGACTTGCGGCACGGTCGCAGGCGGGGCGGCGGCCAGGGCCGGCGCAGCGTCGGCCGGCGGCTTGCGTGTACGTGGTGGGCTCGGCAACACCGCACTGCGACTCGGCTTCGCGCCCAGGCGATCGAGCGCCGCGGCGATTTCGATCAGGCGGTCGTCGATCGTGTGCAGCCGCTCGGCGAGCGCCTCGACATCGGCGCGCGTCGGCACTTCCAGCGCGGCCAGGAAGCGTCGCGCCGCGGCCCGGTTGAGCTTGCGCGCCGACAGCGCGGCGCTCATCACCTTGTGCATGCCGCGCGCGAACTCGTCGGAGTTCACGCCCTTGTCGGCAAGCTCCTTGGCGCCTTGTTCCAGCTTTGCGGCCAGGCCGCGCCACAGGCCGAAGGGATCGAGCAGTGATGAAGGCTCAGCCATGCAGGCTCCTCTTGCGGAATTGCCGGACCGCTCCGGCCGACGCTGAAGACTATCGCACTGTGCAACCGCCAGGCAAGCCGGCGGCCGATGCCGGCGACGAAGCGCTTGCGCGCACCGACTGATCTGCAGAGCGCCGCAGGTAGGCCGGAACCTCGAACGAATGCTCCGCGACCGTGAAGCTGACGGCCTCAGCCCTCGCAGACAGGCGGCGGCGCAGCTTGGACGACGATCGCCTCCTCCATCATCCGCTCGCGCGACCGGCTCTCCGCGATGTGCTTCGTCGCAGCCAGCACGGCGGCGACCCGCTCGTTGCCGGCGAACTGGCAGCTCGATTCTTCGAGCAAGCGGTCCACCACATCCCAGTTGCCTTGGTCCGCTGCGGCCCGCATGCGCGACAGCGCATCGGCTGCAGCCAGTTCGACCAGACGCCGAGAGCTGGTCCGTTGCCGCCGTCACCGGCAGCGCCAACCCCGCGCGCTCCAGCGCCACCGGCTCGCCTTCGAGGCTGCGGCCTTCCACCGAGACCCGTAGGCCTTGGCCGACGTGGCCGGCACCGGCTTGAAGCGGGTCATGCTGCTGTCCGACGGCCGAGCCGCCAAAGGGCTGACCGATGCAGCCGCCATCGCCGCGCAGTGCGCCGATTGGGCGACGCGCTGGGTGACCACCAGCACGTACGGCCTGGGCAATGGCTTCAACGAGGAGATGATGGTGGCCATGGCCCGTGCCGGAGGCGGCCAGTGGCTATCGGCCCCGGCATCGCACCCGCCGCCGCGGCCCATCTGCCCTACCTCTTCGGATAGTCGAATATCACCTTCGCCGGCTTGACCTCGCCTACATCGGACCAGGCCTTGGTATCGAAGTCGAATTCGACGACCGCGCTGGTGGGCAGGTCGACGATGTCGCTCGACAGTTGGTGCGCGAGATCGGTGAACTCCGGGTTGTGGCCGAAGAGCATGACGCGGTTGAGCTTGTTGTCGAGCGCGCGAATGACAGCGAGCAAGTCGTCGGCGCTGCTCCCATACAGCCGATCATCGACAACGATGTCCTTGTGCCTGTAGCCGACCTCTTCTGCGATGAGTTGCGCGGTTGTCAGCGCGCGCAACGCCGGGCTCGACAGGAGCAGATCGGGCTTCACGTCCCGCCTGGCCAAGCGTTTGCCCATCTTCGCCGCGTCCTGCCTTCCGCGCTCGTCCAGCGGCCGATCCCGGTCGGGCAACAAAGGATCGTCATGACTCGACTTCGCGTGTCGAACGAGAAGCAGCGTCTTCATGGCTTACCCCGCGGCGGGCGTTCGTGCTCGGCATTGTCGGCCGATCGGCCGCTCGCCGAGGTCCCTGGGCGTTCCGTCCAGTAGTCCGTCCCCTGGAGGTCTTCGGCAGTTCGGCTCAGGCCCGCTGCGAAAACTGCGCGGCCGGCAGGGGCAAGCCGCTCTGGCATAAGGCGTGCATCGCACGCGAACCGGAGATCGGCATGAGCACCGACGCCACCCACGACAAGGGTCCTGACTTCACCCAGGGGGTGGCGACCGAAGCGCTTGCCGATGGCTCGATGCTCGCCGGCCACGTGGGCGACGACGCGGTGCTCCTCGCGCGCCTCGGCGATCAGTACTTCGCCATCGGCGCCGAATGCAGCCACTACCACGGCCCCCTGGCCGAAGGCCTGATGGTCGACGACACCGTGCGCTGCCCCTGGCACCACGCGTGTTTCAGCCTGCGCACCGGGGAGGCGGTGCGCGCGCCGGCGTTGAGCCCCGTGGCCTGCTGGGTCACCGAGGTCCGGGCGGGCAAGGTCGTCGTGCGCGGCAAGGTGGCGCCGAAGCCTGTCTCGCGTGTCGCATCGCCAACGACAGCAATCGCGCCACAGCAGATCGTCATCGTCGGCGGGGGTGCGGCCGGCTTTGCCGCCGCCGAGATGCTGCGGCGCCAGCGCTACCAGGGCCGCATCGTGATGCTGAGCGATGACGACGCGCCCCCGGTCGATCGGCCGAACCTGTCCAAGGACTATCTGGCCGGCAGCGCGCCCGAGGAATGGCTGCCGCTGCGCGAGGATGGCTTCTACGCCGAGCAGGCCATCGAGCTGCGCCTGAAGTGCCGCGTCATTGGCCTCGATGCGCACGCGCGCGAACTCGAACTCGGCGACGGCGGCAAGCTCGCCTACGACCGGCTGCTGCTGGCCACCGGTGCCGAGCCGGTGCGTCTGACCCTCCCTGGCGGCGGCCTGCCGCACGTGCACACCCTGCGTACCCTGGCCGACTGCCGCGCCATCATGGCGCAGGCGGCGACGGCACGCCGTGCCGTCGTGATGGGGGCGAGCTTCATCGGCCTCGAGGTGGCCGCCGCCCTGCGCACGCGAGGCATCGAGGTGCACGTGGTAGCACCGGAGAAGCGCCCGATGGAACGCGTGCTGGGCCCGCAGCTGGGCGACTTCCTGCGCCAGCTGCACGAGCAGCACGGCGTCGTCTTCCACCTCGGCGACACCGCCAGCGCCATCGACGCGCGGCAGGTGACGCTGCACAGCGGCGGCAGCATCGCGGCGGACCTGGTGGTGGTCGGCGTCGGCGTGCGGCCGCGGCTGGGGCTTGCCGAGAAGGCCGGCCTTGCGCTCGACCGCGGCGTGATGGTCGACGCCTGCCTGCAAACCAGCGTGCCGGGCATCTACGCCGCAGGCGACATCGCGCGCTGGCCCGACCGCCACAGCGGCGAAGCGATCCGTGTCGAGCACTGGGTCGTCGCACAGCGCCAGGGCCAGACGGCCGCCCTCAACATGCTCGGCGCCCAGCACAGCTTCGACGCCGTGCCGTTCTTCTGGAGCCAGCACTACGACGTGCCGATCAACTACGTCGGCCATGCCGAAAGCTGGGACGACGTCGCGATCGACGGCGACATCGCGGGCCGTGACGGCACGCTGCGCTACATGCGCCAAGGCAGAGTGCTGGCGGTGGCCTCGATCTATCGTGATGCCGAGAGCCTGGCTGCCGAAGCTCGAATGGAACGCGCCGTAGCGACGACAGCGGCGTCGCGAACATCGGCCTGATCGCGTGCCCCGTCGAAGGCGGCCATTGCAGAGGCGCGCATTGCACCCGATGTCGTGATGCGGTACTTCGCGCACTTGGCACGCGGGTGGTCGACCGTCTCCATCTGACGGCATGGCCGCGATGGGCGGCGCTCCGAAGCGTATGCTCCGTCCCCCCGCAAATCTCCATAGGTTTCCATGCCCAACACGACCACCGCGAAGCCCACCGCTTTCATGAAAGCCCTGAAACCCAGCGTCGAGCTGGCAGCCATCGTTGGATCCGAGCCGCTCCCTCGCACCGAGGTCACCAAGCGAATCTGGGACTACATCAAGGCCCGCAACCTGCAGAACCCTGCGAACAAGCGCAACATCCTGTGCGACAGCGCCCTGAAGGCCGTGATGGGCAAGGACGAGGTCACGATGTTCGAGATGACTGCCCTGGTGGGCAAACATCTGCGGCCGACCTGAGGTCCGATGGCGAATGACGGGCCCTGGAGCGCAACGCCGGACGCACGCATCGACCGCGGCCCCGGCGTGCGCGTGGTCCGCATGACCGAGCACAACGGCGTGCTGAACACGATCGTGCATGTGGTGCCGTCACGAACCCGCTGGAGCGGCTGAATTCCGAATCACCCAGCGGCTGCCTGCTGGCGCTGACACTGACGCACGGTCCCGACCAGAAGCGGGCGCTCATCAACGCCCAGCCTTCGCACCACGGGCCTCGGCTCGCATCGTCTGCGAGCCGAGGCCATCGGTCGACGTCACCCGCAGCGGAAACTCGCCACCCGCGGGACCGTGCCGCCCCATGGGCGCGCGAGAAGCATCCGACCGTTTGTCCTATTGCCAGGACAATGGAAGCGGTGCACACTGCCGCGCGATGATCGACGCGCTGCCGCTGCCCAAGTACCACCAGGTCTACCTGGTGCTGCGCGAGCAGTTGGCCGAAGGCCGCTTCGTGCACGGCGTGCCCGGCGAGGTGCACCTGATGAAGCAGTTCGGCGTCGCCCGCGTCACCGTGCG
Source organism: Rubrivivax sp. (assembly GCA_035438245.1). GTDB lineage: Bacteria > Pseudomonadota > Gammaproteobacteria > Burkholderiales > Burkholderiaceae_C > Rubrivivax. The sequence goes on along the minus strand of DAORHX010000068.1, from coordinate 18 downwards.
CAAGGCGCTGGAGCGGCT
>DAORHX010000067.1:0-13767 GCA_035438245.1 Rubrivivax sp. | reverse complement strand
GGCGCGGCGCGAGGCGGCGCTGCGCGCGCTGGCGCAGACGCGCCGCCCGCTGGCCGAGATCGGCCAGGCGCTGGGTTATGCCGAGCCCAGCGTGTTCAACCGCGCGGTGCGGCGCTGGACGGGCAGCGCGCCGGGGGCGTGGCGCGCGGCGCAGCGGGCGGATCGGGAGGGAGCTGCGCTCGATGGCGACAGGCCGCGTCCGCCTTACAGTTCTGCGATCCGGTAAGGAGGCTCTCGGCCATGCTCGTCACCATCACCTCCAAACGGCAGGTCACGTTTCCTTCCCATGTGCTGGACGCGCTGGGCGTCAAGCCCGGCGACCGCCTCGAGCTGCTGCCCAGCCCGGACGGCTTTGTGCTGCGGGCCAGGCGCGTGGATGCGAGCCGCCTGGCGCCGCTGCGCGGCAAGTTGAACCCGGCCGCACCGGCCTTCGACATCCGCGCCTTTCGCGAGCAGGCCCACGACCCGGCGCTGCGGGACTGACACCTCGATCCTGGTGCGGCTGACGACGGGGAGCCCGCGCAGGATTTCGACCGCGTCGTCGCCGCGCTGACGCACCTGGTGGAAGTGGAGCACGTGGCGCTGTTCGCCAGCTACATGGTCATCGGCGAGGCCTACGTCGCCCTGCAGCACCACTACCGCGGCAGCAAGCCCGACGCCAAGGCGGCATTGCGCAGCGTGCTGGGCAGCGGCTTGGTGGCCCCGACGGGCGGCGATGCGGTCATCGACGCGCTGGCCACACAGCGAGGCTGCGGTTTGCTCGATCGCCTGATCGTCCTGCAGTACGGCAGCGACCAGCTCGGCACGTTGACGCTGGACCGCAAGATGGCGGCGCTGCCCGGCGCGGACCGCCTGGTCGTCAGGGCCGCGAGCCGATAGGCGACGGACGCCAGGTTGGCTGCCGCACCTGCACATCGGTATTCCTGCCCCGACCGTCCTCTGCGCCTCCGCAGTGAAGGTATTGGCTGTTCACGCCCAGCGCGGGGTGATCGGGGCCGGACCGGCGGCGGACATGGCGCGCATCCCGCCTGCGCGGCCCGGCGCTAAGATGCCCTGCCGCCTGCCACTGCACGGAGACTCACGACCATGAGCATCTACGACCAGCACTTGGACAAGACCAGCGCCAACCACGTGGCCTTGAGCCCGGTGAGCTTCGTCGAGCGCAGCGCCGAGGTCTTCGGCGACCTGCCGGCGACCGTGCACGGCGCACGCCGCTACAGCTGGGCCACGGTGCGCGAGCGCTCGGCGCGGCTGGCTGCGGCGTTGCAGTCGTTGGGGGTGGGCCGCGGCAGCACGGTCAGCGCGATGCTGCCGAACACGCCGGAGATGGTCGAGGCGCACTATGCGGTGCCGGCCCTGAATGCGGTGTTGAACACGCTGAACACGCGGCTCGATGCGCCGCTGCTGGCCTGGCAGATGAACCACTGCGAGGCCGTGGTGCTGATCACCGACCGCGAATACGCCCCTGCGATGGCCGAGGCCTTGCGCATCCTGAAGGCCGAGCACGGCCGCGAGCCGGTGGTCATCGATGTCTGCGACAGCGAATACAGCGGCCCTGGCGACAGGCTGGGCAGCCACGAGTACGAGGCGCTGCTCGCTGCGCACGAGCCGCTGTCGAAGCTGGAAGGCCCGGCCGACGAATGGGATGCCATCGCCGTCAGCTACACCAGCGGCACCACCGGCGACCCGAAGGGCGTGGTCACGCACCACCGCGGCGCGTACCTGAACTCGGTCAGCAACGCCGCCACCTGGACCATGCCGCATTTCCCGAAGTACCTGTGGACGCTGCCGATGTTCCACTGCAACGGCTGGTGTTTCCCGTGGACCGTGGCGATGCTCGGCGGCACGCACGTCTGCCTGCGCCGCGTGGAAGCCGCGCCGATCCTGGCGGCGATGCGTGAGCACGGCGCCGACCACTACTGCGCCGCGCCGATCGTGCACAACCTGCTGATCAACGCACCGGCCGTGCAGCGCGAAGGCATCACGCACAAGGTGCGCGGCATGGTGGCGGGCGCGGCACCGCCGGCGGCGATGATCGAGGGCATGGCCAAGCTGGGCTTCGACATCACCCATGTCTACGGCCTGACCGAGGTCTACGGCCCGGCCAGCGTGGCGGTCAAGCGCGACGGCTGGGCGCGCGAGACGCTGTCGGAGCAGGCGCGCCTCAACGGCCGCCAGGGTGTGCGCTATGCGCTGCAGGAAGGCATGACGGTGCTCGACCCGGCGACGATGCGCGAGGTGCCGGCCGACGGCCAGACGATGGGCGAGATCATGTTCCGCGGCAACATCGTGATGAAGGGCTACCTGAAGAACCCGAAGTCCACCGCGAGCGCCTTCGACGGCGGCTGGTTCCACACCGGCGACCTGGCGGTGCTGGAGCCGGACCGCTACGTGAAGATCAAGGACCGCAGCAAGGACGTGATCATCTCCGGCGGCGAAAACATCAGCTCGATCGAGGTCGAGGATGCGCTGTACCGCCACCCGGCGGTGATGGCCTGCGCGGTGGTGGCGCGGCCCGATCCGAAGTGGGGCGAGTCGCCGGTGGCCTACGTCGAGACCAAGGCCGATGCGCAGGTGACGGCGGCCGAACTGATCGCGCATTGCAAGAGCCTGCTCGCCGGCTACAAGGTGCCCAAGGAGATCCGTTTCGAGCCGATCCCCAAGACCAGCACCGGCAAGATCCAGAAGTTCCAGCTGCGCGAGCGGGCGAAGAGCGCGTCGGCGATCGAGTAGGAGCGCGGAGATGAACGATGCAGCACTGGTATTGAACGAGCGCGACGCGCGCGGCGTGGTCACGCTCACGCTGAACCGGCCGCAGGCCTTCAACGCGCTGTCCGAAGGCATGCTCGAAGCGCTGCAGCGCGAACTGGAGCGCATCGCCGCCGACACGTCGGCGCGGGTGGTGGTCGTCGCCGCGGCCGGCAAGGCCTTCTGCGCCGGCCACGACCTGAAGGAGATGCGCGCCGAACCATCGCTGGGCTACTACGAGCGGCTTTTCACGCAGTGCGGCCGCATGATGATGACGATCCAGAAGCTGCCGGTACCGGTGATCGCGCGCGTGCACGGCATCGCCACCGCGGCCGGCTGCCAGCTGGTGGCAATGTGCGATCTGGCGGTGGCGGCGCGCGACGCGAGGTTTGCGGTCAGCGGCATCAACGTCGGCCTGTTCTGCTCGACGCCGAGCGTGGCCCTGAGCCGCAACCTGTCGCGCAAGGCGGCCTTCGAGATGCTGGTGACCGGCGAGTTCATCGGCGCCGACGAGGCGTTGGTCAAGGGGCTGGTGAACCGCGTCGTCGATGCCCAGCGGCTGGACGCCGAGGTCGAGGCACTGGTGGCGGCGATTGTCGCCAAGCCGCGCATCTCGATCGCGCGCGGCAAGGCGCTGTTCTACCGCCAGCTCGAGCAGGGCATCGAGGCGGCCTATGCCGACGCGCAGGCGACGATGGCCTGCAACATGATGGACGGGGCCGCGCTCGAAGGCGTGCAGGCCTTCATCGACAAGCGGGCGCCGGACTGGTCCGGCGCCTGAGCGTCAGGCCTTGCGCGCGGCGGTCTTGGTGGCGGCGGACTTTGCGGCCGGCTTCGGCTTGTCCGGCACCGGCACCGCGCCGCCCAGGCCCTCGCTCATGCCGATGAGCACGCCGCTGACCATCGCCGCGTAGCTGTCCATCAGCGCCTGCGACGCACGCAGGCTCGTCGCACGGCCCTTGCGCAAGGCGTCCTGGGCCTGGCCCATCAGCTGCTCGACGGTCTGCGCGGCGCCGGCGCCGGTGGCCGTGCCCTCGAGCTTCATCGCCTTCAGCACCTGTTCCCACGGCCCCTGCAGCGGCGCACCCACGCCTTGCACGGCCTTGCCGACGGTCTTGAAGAACATGTCCTCCATCTTCTCGACCCCGTCGAGCGCCGTCTGCAGCTGCGTCTCGCGCAGGCCGGCACCCTGGTCGACCAGCTGCTGCAAGGCCTTGCGATGCGCCTGCACCGCCTGCAGCAGCGCGGCGTCCATGCCGTCGAAGGCCTTGCGCAGCATGCCCTCGACATCGACCGGGCTGGCCACGTTCTTCGCGGCGCCGGCCGACGTGGCCTGCGTCACCGCCTTGATGACCTTGCGCACGTTGTCCAGCGTCAGCTCGCGGCCCTGCAGCGCCTTCAGCGTGGCGTCGGCCACCGCCTTGCGCAGCTTCTCGCCCTGCTTGGCCGAGGCCTCGGCGAACATGTCGATGAGGGCGTCCTGGTCGATTCCCGACTTGATCATGGCTGTCTCCTGCTGTTGGGCGGCAAAGGCCGCGCCGCGATTCTGTCTCAGTTCGGAAAGTGGCAAGCCGCCTGATGCGCCGGCGCCAGCTCGCGCAGCAGCGGCGCCTCGGTCTTGCAGCGCGCCTGTGCGCGCGGGCAGCGCGGGTGGAAGTGGCAGCCGCTGGGCGGGTGGATCGGGCTGGGCACGTCGCCCTCGAGCACGATGCGCCTGCGCGCCACGCTCGGGTCGGGGATCGGCACCGCCGACAGCAGCGCCTCGGTGTAAGGGTGCTTCGGCGACGTGTACAGCGCGCGCGACGGTGCCACCTCGACGATGCGGCCCAGGTACATCACCGCCACGCGGTGGCTGATGTGTTCGACCACGCTCAGGTCGTGGGCGATGAAGATGTAGGTCAGGTTGAACTGCTTGCGCAGGTCTTCCAGCAGGTTGATGACCTGCGCCTGGATCGACACGTCCAGCGCCGACACCGCCTCGTCGCAGACCACCAGCTTCGGGTTCACCGCCAGCGCGCGGGCGATGCCGATGCGCTGGCGCTGGCCGCCGGAGAATTCGTGCGGGTAGCGCCGCATGTGGTCGGCCGACAGGCCCACGGTCTGCAGCAGCTGGGCGACACGCTCGGCGATCTCGCGGGGGTTCTTCGCCAGGCCGTGGATCACCAGCCCCTCGCCGACGATGGCGCCGACCGTCATGCGCGGGTTCAGGCTGGCGAACGGGTCCTGGAAGATGATCTGCATGTCGCGCGCCACCGCGCGCAACTCGTTCGCCGGCATGGTGCCGACGTTGCGGCCTTCGAACAGCACCTCGCCGGCGCTGGGCTCGATCAGCCGCAGCACGCAGCGGCCGGTGGTGCTCTTGCCGCAGCCCGATTCGCCGACCAGGCCCAGCGTTTCGCCGGCGGCCAGCTCGAAGCTGACGCCGTCCACCGCATGCACGTGGTCGACCACGCGGCGCAGCAGCCCGCCGCGGATCGGGAAGTGTTTCTTCAGGCCCTTGACCTGCAGCAGCGGTGTCGTCACGGCATTCATAGGTCGAGGATGCAGGCGACGCGGTGGCCGCTCGCCACCTCGCGCAGCGGCGGCGTGGCTTGCAGGCATGCGGCCTGGGCGTGTTTGCAGCGCGCGGCGAAGCGGCAGCCTTCGGCGGGCTCGATCAGCTTGGGCACCGTGCCGGGGATCGCTTCGAGCCGGGTCTTTTGCCTGGCGTCCAGGTCGATGCGCGGGATCGAGCGGATCAGCCCCTGCGTGTACGGGTGGCGCGGGTGGGCGAACAGCTCGCGCACCGGCGCTTCCTCGACCACCTTGCCGGCGTACATCACGACCACGCGCTGCGCGACCTCGGCGACCACGCCCATGGCGTGCGTGATGAGCATCACCGCCATGCCCATCTCGTCCTTCAGCCGCTGCAGCAGGTCGAGGACCTGCGCCTGGATGGTCACGTCCAGCGCGGTGGTCGGCTCGTCGGCGATCACCAGCTGCGGCTTGCAGGCCAGCGCGATGGCGATCATCACGCGCTGGCGCATGCCGCCGGAGAACTGGTGCGGGTAGTCCTTGATCCGCCGCTGCGGCGTCGGGATGCGCACCAGCTCGAGCATCTGCACCGCACGCTCCATCGCCTCGCGCCGTGACAGGCCCTCGTGCAGGCGCAGGCCCTCGGCGATCTGTTCGCCGACCGTGAACACCGGGTTCAGCGACGTCATCGGCTCCTGGAAGATGATCGAGATCTCCTTGGCGCGGATCTTCTGCATCGCCTCGGGCGGCAGCGGCACCAGGTCGCGGCCCTTCCACAGCACCTGGCCGGCGACGATCCTGCCCGGCGGCATGTCGATCAGCTTCATCACCGTCTTCGCGGTGACGCTCTTGCCGCAGCCCGATTCGCCGACCACGCCGACGGTTTCGCCGCGGTCGATGGCGATGTCCACGCCGTCGACCGCGTGCAGCCAGCCGTCGTCAGTCTTGAAGTGGGTCTTCAGGCCCCTGATCTCGAGCAGCGCCATGCCTTGCCCTACATCACGCGGCGCGGGTCGAGCGCGTCGCGCAGGCCGTCGCCGATGAAGCTGATCGCCAGCACGGTGATGAAGATCGCCAGGCCGGGGAACAGCGACCAGTGCATGGCGATGTCCAGGTAGTCCTTGGCATCGAACAGCAGCCGGCCCCAGGTCGGGATGTCGGGCGGGAAACCCAGGCCGAGGAAGCTCAGCGTGCTCTCCAGGATGATGGCCGCGGCCACGTCGATGGTCGCGGCGACGATCACCGGCCCCAGCGAGTTGGGCAGGATGTGGCGCACCACCACGCGCGGCGTGCTCGCGCCGAGCGCGCGCGCGGCCTCGACGAACTCCTTCTCGCGCAGGCTGAAGAACTGCGCGCGCACGACGCGCGCCGCCGGCATCCAGCGAAAACCGCCGATGACCAGCACGATCAGCAGGAAGATGCCGACCTCGGGCCCGACCACGGCTTTCAGCCCTTCGCGGAAGAAGAAGATCAGCACCAGCAGCATCGGCAGCTGCGGCAGGCTCAGGAACAGGTCGGTGAGCCACATCAGCGCCGCATCGACCCAGCCGCGGGACATGCCGGCGACGGCGCCGACGGCCACGCCGACGATGATGGCCACGACCATGGCCGCGAAGCCCACCGCCAGCGAGATGCGCCCGCCGTAGAGCACGCGCGCCAGCAGGTCGCGGCCCAGGTCGTCGGTGCCCAGCGGGTGACGCCAGCTCGGCGGTGCCAGCCGTGCCTGGAAGTCGATGTCGTTGATGCCGACCTTGTAGACCAGCGGCCCGAGCAGCACCGCCAGCACCAGCAGCCCGAGCGCCCACAGGCTCCAGTAAGCCAGCCGGTGGCGCTTGAAGCGCCGCCAGGCCTCGGCCCACAGCGAGGTGCTGCTGGGCTGCCTGCCCAGCTCACCGGTAACTGATGCGGGGGTCGAGCCAGCCATAGAGGACATCGGCCAACAGGTTGAACAGGATCACCAGCGCCGAGAGCACGAAGGTCACGGCCATGATCACCGGCGTGTCGTTGCGCAGGATGGCGTCGATGAGCAGCGAGCCGACGCCGGGGATGCGGAAGATCTGCTCGGTGACGATGGCGCCGCCGAACAGCTGCGGCAGCTGCAGCATGACCAGCGTGACCACCGGGATCAGCGCGTTGCGCACCGCGTGCTTGAGGATCACCGTGCGCTCGGCCAGCCCCTTGCTGCGCGCGGTGGACACGTAGTCGAGGCGGATCACGTCGAGCACCGACGAACGCATGTAGCGCATCCAGCTGGCGGCCAGCGCCAGGCCGAGCACCGACACCGGCATCACGCTCTGCCTGAACTGCTCGCGCCACCAGGCCCAGCCGGTTTCCGACAGGTCGGCGCGGAAGACGAAGGGGAACCAGTCGAGCTGGATCGAGAACAGCAGGATGAACAGCAGCCCGATGAAGAAGGTCGGCAGCGAGAAGCCGACGAAGGCCAGCGTGCTGGCGATGCGGTCGAACCACGAGTAGGGCTTGACCGCGGCCAGCACGCCCACCGGCAGCGCCACCGCCAGCGCCAGCACGATGGCCGCGCCGACGATCGCGATGGTCACCGGCAGGCGCTGCCAGATCAGCGTGTCGACGTCGATGCGGCTGACGAAGGAGAAACCCCATTCGCCGCTGAGCATGCTGCCCAGCCAGTGGAAGTAGCGCTGCCAGATCGGGTCGTCCAGGCCGAGCGAGGTGCGCAGCGCCAGCCGCACCTCGGGCGGCACGTTCGGGTTGGTCGCCAGCTCCTCGAAGGGGTCGCCCGGGGCCAGCGCCAGCACGGTGAACAGCACGATGCTGATGCCGAGCAGGCTCGGCACCGCGATCAGCAGGCGGCGCAGCAGGTAGTGGCCCACGGGGTGCCCGTGCGGTCAGGAAGCGAGCCTCAGGACTCCTTGAACCAGTGCGGCAGCGCCCACAGGTCGTTGTCCCAGCCGGACAGCGGCGCCACCAGCTTCAGCGTCGCCGCCGACGGGCGCGGACGGAACACCACCGGGATGATGTTGCCGTCGGCGATGACCAGCTCGTTCATCTTGACGAACATCGCCGCGCGCTTGACCGGGTCCATCTCCGACTGCGCGGCGGTGTGCAGCTTGTCGTATTCGTCGTTGCGCCAGCGCGAGATGTTGCGCTTGGCCCACTTGTTTTCCTTCTGCGCGACGTCCCAGGAGCAGTACTGCTCCATGAAGGTCTGCGGGTCGGGCTGGGTCATCGTCGTGGTGTACATCTGCATGTCGCACCAGAACTTCTGGTAGGTGTCGGGGTTGGCGAAGTCGCCGCCGAAGAACACCGCCGCGGTCACGCTCTTCAGCTCCAGCTCGATGCCGGCCTTGGCGCAGGCGTCCTTGACGATGGCCTGCGTCTTCTGCCGCGGCTGGTTGACCGAGGTCTGGTAGACGAACTTCAGCTTGACGTTGCCCTTGGCGCGGATGCCGTCGGCACCCTTCTTCCAGCCGGCGGCTTCGAGCACCTGGTTGGCCTTGTCGACGTTGAACTCGAACTTCGTCGTCTTGCTGCGGTAGCGCTCGGGGTTGTTCAGGAAGTTGGCGGTGGCCACCCCGGTGCGGCCGTAGATGAAGTCCTGCACGCCCTTGCGGTCGACCAGCAGGCCCATCGCCTCGCGCACCGCCTTGTCCTGGAAGGCCGGGTGCTTGCTCTTGATGCTGGCGCGCTCGCCCTCGACCTCGGTCCACGGGTCGGTGGGGTTGAGCATGATGAACTCGATGTTGCCGCCGGCGACGATGTTCACCTTGCCCTTGCCCGAGGCTTCGAGGCGCTTCAAGATCTCGTCCTCGACCTGCAGGTTCCAGGCGAAGTCGTACTCGCCGGTCTGCAGCACCGCGCGTGCCGCGCCGATGGCGTCGCCGCCGCCCTTCATCTCGATGGCGTCGAAGTAGGGCCGGTTCGGCTGGTGGTAGTTCGGGTTGAGCGTGCCGCGCACCATGTCGCCGGGCTTGAAGTCGACGAACTTGTAGGGGCCGGTGCCGATCGGCGCCATGTTGGCCGGCGCCTCGCGCGACTTGGCGCCGATGTAGGGCGCGAACACGTGCTTGGGGATGAGCATGCCGTTGGTGCCGACGAAGGGCTCGGCCCAGAATGGCGTGGACTTCGGGAAGGTCACGCGCACCGTGTGCGCATCGACCTTCTCGACGACGATGTCCTTGTAGACCGAGACCAGCCACGAGGCGGTGGCCGGGTCCTTGATGAACTCCCAGTTGAAGACCACGTCGTCGGCGCTGAAGGGCTTGCCGTCGTGCCAGGTCACACCCTGCTTGAGCTTCCAGGTGACGACCTTGCCGTCGGCCGAGACGCCGCCGTTCTGCGGCGACGGCAGTTCGGCGGCCAGCACCGGGTACAGGTTGCCGTCGTTGTCCCAGGCCGCCAGCGGCTCGTAGAACAGGCGCGAGCCTTCCTGCTCCTTGGTGCCGGTGGCCCACTGCGGGTTCAGGTGCACCGGGCCCTGCCACCACAGCAGCTTGAGCGTGCCGCCGCCGCCGCGCTTGGTCGGCTTGTAGGGCGGCAGCACCGTCTGCGCCTGGGCCACGCCGGCGTGCAGCAGCAGCATCGAGGCCGTGGGCGCGCTCAGGCCCAGGCCGACCATCTGCTGGATGAAGCTGCGGCGCGGCAGCTTGCCGGCCTTGACCTGGCCGATCAGGTTTCTGAGTTGGCGCTCGTTCATGGAATCTCCTTGTCTCGGGGCCGACCCTGTGCGGAATGCGGGCAAGTAAATCCGAAGCGCCTGCAAGAAACCATCCTCCCAAACCCTAGACGCTTCGGCCACGGGCCGGGGGCACATGCAAGTTCAGGGCCACGAAGCATCCGATACAGTGGCGGCCGCCGAAACACCGCCGCAAGATGAGCCCCCGCCTGCGCCTGCGCCCCACCATGCTGTCCGACCTGGACTTCGTGATCTCGGTCGAGCGCGACAGCCACAACCTGCCGTTCATCACGCCGTGGGAGCGCACGCAGCACGAGGGCGCGGTGCGCTTCCCGGACTTCAGGCATTTCATCGTCGAGGGCGGCGACGACGACGCCGGCATCGGCTTCGTCATCCTGCAGGGCTGCCGCAACCCGCACGGCAGCGTCGAGCTGAAGCGGCTGGTGCTGCAGACCAAGGGTCAGGGGCTGGGCCGCGCCTGCGTGCGGCTGTTGAAGAAGATGGCCTTCCGCGACCTGCATGCGCACCGCTTCTGGCTCGACGTCAAGCAGCTGAACACGCGCGCGCTGGCGCTGTATGCGAGCGAGGGTTTCGTCGAGGAAGGGCGGCTGCGCGAGAGCGTGCGCGTGTCGATCGACGGCGCCGACGGCTACGACTCACTGGTGGTCATGAGCATGCTCGACCGCGAGTACCAGGCGCGGCTCGCGCTCGACCAGGAGGGCCAGGAAGTGCTCTTCGCCGAGGCCGCCAGCCCGCCACCCCCATCCCCATCCCTCAACGGAGACATTCGATGATCGCCACGATGATGGACGTGCCCCTGTCGCTGAACCACCTGCTGGAGCGCGCGGGCAGGCTGTTTGCCAGCAACGGCATCGTGTCCCGGCTGCCCGACAAGTCGCTGCGCCGGCACAGCTACGGCGAATACTACCGGCGCACGCGCGCACTGGCCTCGGCACTGCAGCAGCTGGGGCTGAAGAAGGGCGAGCGCGTGGCCACGCTGTGCTGGAACCACCATGCGCATCTGGAGGCCTACTTCGGCATTCCCGCGGCGGGCGCCGTGATGCACACGCTGAACCTGCGGCTGGCGGCCGAGGAGATCGGCTGGATCGCCGGCAACGCGCAGGACCGCTTCCTCATCCTCGACGACGTGCTGCTGCCGCTGTACCGGCAGTTCGCGCATCTGCATGCCTTCGACAAGGTGATCGTCTATCCGTTCTCCGGCGCGCCGGTGCCGGCCGCATTCGTCGACTACGAACAACTGCTGGCCGGCGCCGACCCGGACGGCTTCGAGTACGTGCCGCATGCCGAGACCGACCCGGTGTCGATGTGCTACACGTCGGGCACCACCGGACGCGCCAAGGGCGTCGTCTACTCGCATCGCTCGACGGTGCTGCACACGCTGGTGGCGAGCCTCGGCGACTATGTCGGCCTGCGCGGCAGCGACGTCGTGCTGCCGGTGACGCCGATGTTCCATGCCAACAGCTGGGGCGTGCCCTACGCCGCGGTGATGACCGGCGCGAAGCTGGTGTTCCCCGGGCCGCACCTGCATCCGGAAGACCTGCTCGACCTGATGCAGCTGGAGCCGCCGACGCTGTCGCTGGGCGTGCCGACGATCTGGATGAGCCTGATCCAGCTGTTCGAGCGCGCGCTGACCGAGCAGCCCGGGCGTTGGACGATGCCCAAGGGCATGCGCTCGCTGGTCGGTGGCGCGGCTGTGCCCGAAGCGCTGATCCGCGCCTTCGACCGCCACGGCGTGTGGCTGCTGCAGGGCTGGGGCATGACCGAGACCTCGCCGGTGGCGTCGGTGTCCTACCCGCGCCACGAGCTGAAGGACGCGAGCATCGACGAACGCTACCGCCGCGCGGCGATGGCCGGCGTGCCGGTGCCGCTGGTCGACTTCCGCATCCGCACCGAAGACGGGCACGACGCACCCTGGGACGGCAAGACGATGGGCGAGGTGCAGGTGCGCGGCCCGTACATCACCGGCAGCTACCACGAGGTACCGCGCGGCGACGACAAGTTCGCGCTCGACGCCGACGGCGCGGTGTGGCTGCGCACCGGCGACGTCGCCACGATGGACGCGATGGCGTTCCTGCGCATCACCGACCGCACCAAGGACCTGATCAAGTCCGGCGGCGAATGGATCAGCTCGGTGGACCTGGAGAACGCGCTGATGGCACACCCGTCGGTGGCCGAAGCGGCGGTGATCGCGGTGCCCGACGAGAAGTGGAGCGAGCGTCCGCTGGCCTGCATCGTCGTCAAGCCGGGTCAGGCGCTCGATGCGCCGGCGCTGAACGCGCATCTGCTGGCGCACGGCTTCGCGAAGTGGCAGCTGCCCGACCGTTACGAGAGCATCGCCGCGGTGCCGCGCACCTCCACCGGCAAGTTCTGGAAGATGAAGCTGCGCGAGCAGTTTCCGGGTTGACGCAAGCACCGCTCATCGCCGCCTGTCCGCGGCGCGACCCCCTCCACACAGGATCTGCGGCATGGCCGGGGCCAGTGAAGCCCCGGCCCCGCTCGACCCGTTCAGATAGCCCTCGCTGATGACCCGAGAACCCGACCTGTTCGACCACCCTCCCGCCGAACCCGAAGACGCCATCGCGCTGGCGCAGTACGCCGAGCGCGCCTACCTCGAGTACGCGCTGAGCGTGGTCAAGGGCCGCGCGCTGCCCGATGTCTGCGATGGCTGCAAGCCGGTGCAGCGCCGCATCCTGTACGCGATGCAGCGCATGGGCCTCGGTCATTCGGGCGCCGGCGCGCCCAAGCCGGTGAAGAGCGCGCGTGTCGTCGGCGACGTGCTCGGCCGCTTCCATCCGCACAGCGACCAGGCAGCCTACGACGCGCTGGTGCGCATGGCCCAAGGCTTCAGCCAGCGCTACCCGCTGATCGACGGGCAGGGCAACTTCGGCAGCCGCGACGGTGACGGCGCGGCGGCGATGCGCTACACCGAGGCGCGGCTGGCGCCGATCGCCCGGCTGCTGCTCGACGAGATCGACGAAGGCACGGTCGACTACGTGCCGAACTACGACGGCTCGACCACCGAGCCGGCGCTGCTGCCGGCGCGGCTGCCCTTCGTGCTGCTGAACGGCGCCAGCGGCATCGCCGTCGGCCTGGCCACCGAGATTCCCAGCCACAACCTGCGCGAGGTGGCGGCCGCCTGCGTGGCGCTGATCCGCAACGAGCGCCTGAGCGACGACCAGTTGTTCGAACTGCTGCCGGCGCCGGACTTCGCCGGGGGCGCGCAGATCATCTCCAGCCGCGCCGACATCCGCGATGCCTATGCATCGGGCCGCGGCTCGCTGAAGCTGCGCGCGCGCTGGAAGATCGAGGACCTGGCGCGCGGTCAATGGCAGCTGGTCGTGACCGAACTGCCGCCGCTGACCAGCGCACAGAAGGTGCTCGAGGAGATCGAGGAGCTGAGCAACCCGAAGCTCAAGGCCGGCAAGAAGGCCTTGTCGCAGGAGCAGCAGCAGCTGAAGGCCTCGATGCTGGCGGTGCTGGATGCGGTGCGCGACGAATCGGACAAGGACGCGCCGGTGCGGCTGGTGTTCGAGCCGCGCAGCCGCACCGTCGAGCAGGCGGAACTGATCTCGGCGCTGCTCGCGCACACCAGCCTGGAAGGCAGCGTGCCGCTGAACCTGACGATGGTGGGCGGCGACGGCAGGCCGATGCAGAAGAGCCTGCGCCAGATGCTGACGGAGTGGATCGCCTTCCGCCAGGCCACGCTGCAGCGGCGCACGCAGCACCGGCTGGCGCGGGTGCTCGAGCGCATCCACGTGCTCGAGGGGCGGCAGATCGTGCTGCTGAACATCGACGAGGTGATCCGCATCATCCGCAACGCCGACGAGCCGAAG
>DAORHX010000066.1:0-13785 GCA_035438245.1 Rubrivivax sp. | reverse complement strand
CGACGCGTGGTGGATGCCCGCAGCGGGCCCCGGCAGGAATGCGATGTCGTGCGGCTTGGTCGAGCGGAACAGGAAGGCCGCGGCCTGGAACGCGCCCCCGGGTCCGACAAGCACCTGCTCGCTGAGATAGAAGTCCAGGCACTCCATCAGGAACTTGGTGTTCTCGGCGACCCGGTTGACGCCCGCTTCCGGGTTCAACTCGCACACCAGCGCCACGTGGTCGAGCCACTTGGCGCCCGCGCCCTTCAGGTCGTCCGGCCACGGATCGGGGTTCTGCGAGCCCACCGCCGTGCCGACGCACTCCTTCATCGCATACAGCCGCATCTCGTGGCCGCTGGGCATCTTGAACTGCAGCATGCGCCCGGTCGCGGGCAGCGTGCCTTCGCGAGCATCTTGGTCTTGATGCCATGGGCCTCGATGCGCTTCTTGAGCGCATCGAGGTCGGCGTCGTGCTCGACCTTGTAGGCCACGTGGTCCATGCCGGCGGCGTCGGCCTTCTTGAGCTGCAGCGAGAACTTGTCCCACTCGTCCCAGCACTTCAGGTACACGTTGCCCTGCTTGTCCTCCATCGTCTTCGTCATACCGACCACGGTCTCGTAGTGCTTGACCGCTGCCGCCATGTCCATCACCTTCAGGCTCACGTGCCCGATTCGCATCACACCCATGTCAAGTCTCCTTCGTCTGGTGAACACGCGAGGCGTGCCAGCCACCCGTCGCGGCACTGGCACCCCACTGAAACGCAAGCGCCTTCTTCAGCTTGCCTACCACATCGACCTCGACGCTGCCGACCGGCACGACCCTGCACGCCAGGCAGATGCCGCGCGCCTCGTCCGCCTCGGACACATGCGCACGGCTCATCGGCGCGATGCGGCGCACCGCACCGACCGGCACGCTGATCCTGCACACGCCGCAGCCACCGTTCAGGCAGCCCAACGGAATGCCCTTGCGACCGATGCGCGCCATGCCTTGCAGCAGCGTTTCGGACTCCGCGCACTGGTAGACCTCGCCGGTCTGGACGATTCGCACGCTGTGGCGGATACCGGTGCCCGCCGGCTTCGGCTCAGCCTGCATCGCCTTCCGCCAGGAAGTTGCCGACCAGCTGCGCAAAGCGCGCCGCATGTTCGATCTGCGTCCAGTGGCCGCAGCGCCCGAACACGTGCAGCTGCGAACGCGGGATCCACTGCGACAGGGCGATCGAGTTCGACAGGGGCAGAACCTGGTCCTCGCGCCCGTGGATCACCAGCGTTTCGTGCGGCAGCCGTCGGATGTCTTCCTCGCGGCTCGCCAGGGCCTCGATCCAGCGTTGCCGCGGAGCGGGGAACATTGCCGCATACGACTCCTGGAATCCGGGCCGGATGCTGGCCACGTAACGCAAACGCGCCAACTCGTCGGTGACCAGGTTGCGGTCGAACGCGAACCAGTCCATCACCTTGCGCATGTTCTCGAACGACGGCTCGTAGCCCCACACCGCGTCGAGCGCCGGCGTGATCGGAAAGCTAATGCCTGCGGCGCCCATCAGCACCAGTCGGCGCACGCGCTGCGGGTGGCGGATCGCCAGCGCCAGCGACAGCGCGCCACCGAAGGAGTTGCCCACCAGATCGACCTGCGCAAGGTCGAGTGCGTCGATCAGCCCGATGGCTTGAGCCACCCAATGATCCATCGAGTACACCGCGCCGGCCGGCCGGTCGGTGAAGCCGAACCCCGCCATGTCGGGCGCGATCACCCTGCGTGCCTGCGCAAGTACCGGCATCGCGAGGCGCCAGTTGGCATACGCGCTGACGCCCGGACCCGAGCCATGGATCAGCAGCACCGGGGCGCCCTGCCCCAGGTCGTGATAGTTGGTGCGCAGCCCGGCTGCGACGATGCTGTTCGCGACTTCCGGCGATTGGTCCATGGCCTGTTCGAGCGACTTGCGGCGGGTTTAATTCTCGATATTTTGTGCGATCTCATGTTTTTATCATTCAGTGCGAACCCTATGTTCCATCGAGATTTATTCCAGTTAAACTACGAGCAGTCTGTATTCAGACAGCACCACTGCCCGACGCTCCGATCCGATGGAAGCCCAAATCGAGGACACGGCGGCAACCGAGGAAGCCCCTCGGACGCTGATCGAGACCGCATACCGCAGGCTGCGCCGCGACATCATCGACGGTCGCCTGGAGCCGGACCAGAAGCTTCGGGTCGAGCACCTGAAGAACGCGTACCAGGTCAGTTCCGGGACGCTGCGCGAGGCGCTGGCCCTGCTCGTGTCGGACTCGCTGGTCGTCTCGCAAGGCCAGCGCGGCTTCCGCGTGACACCGATGTCCCTGGCCGACCTCGAAGATCTCACGCGGCTGCGCGTGATGCTCGAGAACGAGGCCATGCGCGAGAGCATCCGCACCGGCAGGGACGATTGGGAAGCCGGGCTGGTGGCTGCGTTCCACCGCCTGACGCTGGCAGAGCAACGCCTTCGCAGCGACGCCAGCCGCAGCTTCGACGATTGGGAGGCGTGCAATCGTCAGTTCCACGAAGCGCTGGTCGCGGCCTGCAGGTCGCGCTGGCTGCTTCACTTGCGGCGTCTGCTCTATCAGCAATCGGAGCGCTACCGGCGCATCTCGGCAACGCAGGGGCCGCCGCCAGTCGAGGTGCACGACGAGCACAACGGCATCTTCGAGGCCGCCCTCGGCCGCAATGCGGACGTGGCCTGCGCTCTGCTGACGACGCACATTCACCGCGCCTTGTCCGTCATCACGAAGGGCAACCTGCTGCGCTGACGCGCGCATCCTGGGGACATCCGCGACATGAGAGACGACGCCGTACCGATCGGGCCCGTGCTGGTGCTTGGCGCAGGCCTGGCCGCCGTCTCGTTCGTGAGCACGCTGCGCAGCAACGGCTTCTCGGGCGATGTCCGGGTCGTCGAGGCCGAGAACGAGCCGCCATACGATCGCCCGCCGCTGTCGAAGGACTTCCAGCGCGAGGGTGACCCCGTCAAGGTCCGCCTCGACACGAGCCGGGCACCGGGCGTCGAGTGGCTGCGCGGCCGGGCGGCCACGGCGATCGACACCGTGCGCCGCGTCGTTCGGCTGGCCGACGGCAGCGAACTCGACTACGGGACGCTGGTGCTGGCCACGGGCGCCCGGCCGCGCGAGATCCCCGCGCTGCGCGCATGCGGGCTTCCTCTGTTCACCCTGCGCACGCTCGATGACGCACGGCGCATTCGTGCGGCGCTGACGCCGGGGGCCCGTTTGCTCGTCATCGGCGGGGGCGTGATCGGGCTGGAGCTGGCCGCCACGGCACGCATGCTGGGCTGCGAGGTGATGGTCGTCGAGGCATTCGACCGGCTCATGAATCGCTGCTGCCCCGCGACCTTGTCGGCGCTCGTGGCCGACTGCCACCGGGCGCAGGGCGTCGATCTGCGGCTGACGACGCAGGTCCGCGGGATCGACGCCTCGGGCGTCACGCTCGACGACGGGACGAGCTTCGCGGCCGATGCCGTGGTCGTCGGCATCGGTGTCGTCGCCAACGACGAGCTGGCCCGCGCGGCCGGCATCGCCTGCGACGACGGCATCTTCGTCGACGGCTTCGGGCGCACCACCTGCCCGGGCGTGCTCGCGATTGGCGACGTCACGCGCCAGCGCAACCCGGTCAGCGGCCGCTTCGAGCGGATCGAGACCTGGTCGAATGCGCAGAACCAAGGTGCCGCGGTCGCGCGCGCGCTGCTGGCCGAGTCGCCGCTCGCGTTCGCCGAGCTGCCTTGGTACTGGTCCGACCAGTTCGAGATGAAGCTGCAGGTCGCCGGGCTTGCGACCGGTGACATGGAAATTGTCCGTGGCCACGTGGCTGTCGGGGGCAAATTCGCGTTGATCCAGATCCGCCAAGGGCGCCCCGTCGGAGTCGCCTGCATGAACAACGTGCGCGAGTTCGTGCCGCTGAAGCGGCTGCTGACGCTGGACCGGCTGCCTGACGTCCACGCGCTGGCCGACCCGACCACGGATCTTCGCAAGCTGTCGATGCCGGCACGGGCTTGACCGCGCGTTTCTTGTTCGTCGACGCCTTTCCGGTCAGGCACAGCGCCAATGGCGACAAGGTGCAGCGCACCAAGCTGCGCGAGATGGCCGCTGCGCGGCTCGCCTCGCCGGACGGCTGAGGCGCGTCCCTGCCGCGTCGTGGTCAGCGGCCTGCGAAGCGCGGTACCCGGCGCTCGGCCATCGCCTTCACGCCCTCGCCGAAGTCTTCCGTCTTGAAGTGCGCGTTCTGTTCGATGCTCTCGTGCGCCACCGCGAGGCGGAACTGCTCGACGAAACCCGCACGCAGCGTGGCGCGCGTGGACTGCACCGCGATTGGCGACGAGGTCGCGATCTCGTCGGCCAGCTCGATGGCCTTGACACGCACCTCGCCTTGCGCGGCGAGCACATCCGCCAGCCCGATGCGCAAGGCCTCCTCGCCGCCGATGCGCCGGCCGGTATAGAGCAGCAGCGCCGCCTGCTGCGGGCCGACCAACCGCGGAAGCGTGTACGACAGACCGAACCCGGGATGGAAGCCGAGCCGATTGAAGTTGACCGAGAAGCGCGCCTCGGCGCAGGTCACGCGGAAGTCGGCCGCGAGCGCGAGGCCCATGCCGCCGCCGATGGCGGGCCCGTGCACGGCGGCGACCACCGGCTTCGTGCACGACACCAGCCGGATCGCCTCAAAGTACAGCGGGTTCACCGCGCGCGGGCTCTTCTGCGGCGGCGTCGCGTCGCGGTTCGCAAAGTTGGCGCCAGCGCAGAAGGCGCTGCCCTGCGCGCACAGCACGATCGCGCGGCAGTTCGCGTCGGCCTCGAGCTGCTCGAAGGCGTCCGCGATAGCCTGGATCATCGGGATGTCGAAGAAGTTGTGAGGCGGCCGCCGGATCTCGACGATCGCCACATGGCCTGCGAAGTCCACGCCCACAATCGGGGCATCCGTTGTTGCCTGATTCATCGTCGATTTACCTCGGTGCTGCGTGAACTGCGCGGGGCGGCGCAGCGCGCGGAACGGCATCGTAGCCGACGTCCCGCCTTAACCTAACAAGTGTTCGACTATACTCGCGCGATCCGCCATCGGGAGAAGCGCATGGGCAACGACCGCCCCCCGACCATCGCCGACGCGCTGGCCGCATTCGCCGCCGAACTGCGGCCAACCGACCTCCCGGCCGCCGTGTTGGAACGGGCGCGCCACCTGATCCTCGACGCGGTCGGCATCGCCCACGCATCGACGCACTACGACTTCGCGCACCGTTCGCTGTCCGCCGCGCAGGAGTTGTCGGGCGGCGCTGGCACCACGCCGGTGATCGCGCTCACGGCACGCCTCGCGCCGCGCGATGCGATGCTGATGAACGGCATCCTGATCCACGGCCTCGACTACGACGACACGCACGCCGCTGGCGTGATCCACGCCACCGCGAGCACCTTCCCCTGCGCGCTCGGCACCGCGGCGCAGGCCGGGCTCGACGGCGAGGCGCTGCTCGCCGCGTACGTGGCCGGGATGGAGATCGGCGCACGGCTCGCGTCTGTCGCCAAGGGCGGGTTCCACCAGGTCGGCTTCCACCCCACCGGCCTGATCGGGACGTTCGCCTGCACGCTCGTCGCCGGCCGGCTGCTCGGCCTGAACGCGGCGCAGCTCGCCTCGGCCCAGGGCATCGCGCTGTCGATGGCCTCGGGCAGCATGGAGTTTCTGCAGGACGGCGCGTGGACCAAGCGCATGCATCCCGGGTGGGCGGCCGGCGCGGGGCTCACCGCAGCCACGCTGGCGCGCCACGGCTTCGTCGGCCCGCGCGAGGCCTATGAGGGGCGGTTCGGCCTGTTCAACAGCCATCTAGGAGCGCTCGCCGCCGCCGGCGACATGGGTCTGGCCACGGCCGGCCTGGGCGAGGTGTGGGAACTGTCGAAGGTCAACATCAAGCCGCTGCCGGCTTGCCACTTCACGCACGCCTGCGCCGATGCGGCGGCGATCCTGCGCGAGCGCCACGGCCTGCGCGCGGCCGACATCCGCGGCGTGCGCGCGCTCGTGCCGGCCGAGGTGGTGAAGACGGTGTGCGAACCGGTGGCCACGAAGAAACGGCCGCAGAACAGCTACGACGCGCAGTTCAGCATTCCCTACATCGTCGCCACCGCGCTGCTGCGCGGCCGCTTCGCGCTTTCCGATCTGGACGAGTCCGCCCTGCGCGACGAGCAGGTGCTGGCGCTGGCGTCCAAGGTGGAGTACGAAGTCGACCCCGATTCGCCGTTCCCCAAGTACTACTCCGGCGAGGTCGTCGTGACGCTGAACGACGGCCGCGAGCTGCGCCATCGCGAGCATGTGAACCGAGGCGGCGAGGAGCGTCCGATCACGAACGCCGAGATCGTGCGCAAGTTCGACGAGAACATGGCGCTGGTCGCGTCGCCCGCGCGGGCGGCGCAGGTGCGCGAGCTGGTGCTCGGCATCGGGCACGGCAACGCGGCACGCGAGCTGCAGACGGGCCTCGCGGCGCGAGCATGAGCGGCGCCATGCAAGCGAACACCGAGGCGCGCAGCGATCACGACGCCGACGAGGGCGCGATCCTCGACGCGATCGACCGCTTCCTGCGCGTCGAGGTCAAGCCGCACGTCAAGCGCCTGGAGCATGCCGACGAGTACCCTACCGCGATCGTCGAACGCATGAAGGAGATGGGCCTCTTCGGCTGCATCATCCCGGTCGAGTACGACGGCCTCGGCCTGAGCACGACGACCTACGCCGCGGTCGTGGCGCGCATCGCGTCGGTGTGGATGTCGCTGTCCGGCGTCATCAATTCGCACCTGATCATGGCCGCCGCGGTGCTGCGCTTCGGCACCGAGGATCAAAAGCGCGAGCTGCTGCCGCGCTTCGCCAGCGGCGCGCTGCGCGGCGGCATCGGCCTCACCGAGCCCGACGCCGGCACCGACCTGCAGGCCATCCGCACCCGCGCCGTGAAGGACGGCGATCATTACGTCGTCAACGGCAGCAAGACCTGGATCACCAACAGCGGCCAGGGCGGCTGCATCGCGCTGCTGGTGAAGACCGACCCCGTCGTCGAGCCGCGCCACCGGGGCATGAGCCTGTTCATCGCCGAGAAGGGCCCGGGCTTCGTGGTCTCGCGCAAGCTGAAGAAGCTCGGCTACCGCGGCATCGACACCTGCGAACTGCGCTTCGACGACTACCGCGTGCCGGCGTCGCGCCTGGTCGGCGGCGTCGAAGGCCGCGGGCTGCAGCAGGTGCTGGGTGGCCTGGAGCTCGGGCGCATCAACGTCGCCGCGCGGGGCCTGGGCGTGGCCACGGCGGCGATGCACGACGCGGTGGCCTACGCGCAGCAGCGCAAGACCTTCGGCAAGCCGATCTGCGAGCACCAGGCGATCCAGCTCAAGCTCGGCGAGATGGCCACCCGCGTCGAGGCGGCGAAACTGCTCGTGCAGTCCGCCGCGCGCGCCTACGACCGCGGCGAGCGCTGCGACATGGAGGCCGGCATGGCGAAGTACTTCGCCACCGAGGCGGCGATGGAGAACGCGCTCGAGTGCATGCGCATCCACGGTGCCTACGGCTACTCGCCCGAATACGACGTCGAGCGCTACTTCCGCGACGCCCCGCTGCTGCTGATCGGCGAGGGCACCAACGAGATGCAGCGCATCATCATCACCAAGCAACTGGTGCAGCGGAACCCGGTGTGAGTCGCGCGCAGGGCATCGCGCTGCCGGTGGCGGCGACACTTGCGTCGCAGGTGATGATGTCGGCCGCGACGGCGGCACTGCCGGTGCTGGCGCCGAAGGCCGCGCCCGAGATCGGTGTGCCGGTGGCTTGGGTGGGCTTGTTCGTCGCCGTCGTCTACGGCAGCAGCATGGTCTGCAGCCTGCCCGCCGGCGCGTTGGTGCGGCGCTGGGGCGCCATCCGGCTCAGCCAGCTGTGTCTGCTCAGCGCCAGCGCCGGCTTGACGCTGATCGCCACGGGCCACCGTGCCGGCGCCGCGCTCGGCGCAGTGCTGATCGGCATGGGCTACGGGCCGCTCATGCCGGCGAGCTCGCACCTGCTCGATCGCGTGGCGCCGGCGCACCGGCGCGCGACGATCTTCTCTATCAAGCAGACCGGCGTGCCGCTCGGCGCAGTGCTGGCCGGCGCGGTATTGCCGTCGCTTGCGATCGCGCTCGGCTGGCCCGCGGCCATGCTCGCGGTCGGCGCCACCTGCGTCGCCCTCGCGGCGCTGCTCCAGCCGATCCGCGTCCGCTGCGACGACGATCGCATGCCCGATGCTCCATTGCGCCTCGGCGAGCTGGCCGAACCCGCGCGGCTGGCACGCGCGGATCGCGGGGGCTGGCCGCTCGCAGCCGCCTCGTTCTGGTACGCGGCGCTGCAGCTGTGCCTGGGCACCTATCTCGTCGCCTATCTCAACGGCGAACTCGGCTACGACCTCGTGCAGGCAGGCTTCATGCTGGCCGCGACCCAGGCCGCTGGCGCAGCGGGCCGGCTGCTGGCCGGCACGCTGGCCGACCGCGGTACGGCACAGCGTGTGATGGGCGCAATGGGCTGCGTGATGGGAGGCTGCGCATTGGCCAGCAGCTTCGCGCAGGGGTGGCCGACCGTGGCGCTGCTCACGCTCTATGCGCTGTTCGGCGCAAGCGCGATCGGTTGGAACGGCGTCTACCTTGCCGAGGTGGCGCGCCGTGCAGCGCCGGGCACCGTCGGCACGGCCACCGCGGCGGCGCTGTTCGTCACATTCGCCGGCGTGTTGTCGGGGCCGGCAATCTTCAGCCTGCTGATCCAGTCCGGCCTCGCCTACGACACCGCATTCGCCGCGGTGGGCCTGCCGGCCCTCGCCTGCGGCTTGTTCCTGCTGCGGCGCCGCGCGACCGCGGCGGTCTGAAGGAGGCACTCAACGTTCGACAGCCTTGGCGACGCGGCTCGTGCGGTAGTCGTCGAGGTCGGCATCGTGCGTCATCAGCCAGTAGTCGACGAGGCGCCAGGGCAGCACGGTGTAGACCCGGCCGCGCGGGTTGCGATAGTAGGTCGACATGCCGGGGTGCGACCAGATGAGTGTCTCGTGCTCAGCGTCGAAGCGCTGCATGAAGTCGTCGAGCACCTCCGGCCGCACGTCGATGGCGTCGACGCCGCGCGCAGCCATCTGCGCGATGCACGACGTGATGTAACGCGCCTGGCACTCGGCCTGGAAGGTGATGCTGCCGCCGTGGCCGAGCGACGAACCCGGACCGACCATGCAGAAGAAGTTCGGGAAACCCGGCACCGAAAGGCCGAGGTACGCCGAGGGGTCGTCGTTCGCCCAGGCCTGCGCCAGCGTGCGCCCGCCGACGCCGGTGATGCCCAGGCGCGCCGCCATCTCGCTCAGCTTGAACCCGGTGGCGAAGACGAGGATGTCGGCCTCGCGCCGCATGCCGTCGGCCGTCTCGATGCCGTTCGACACGATGCGTTGGATCGGCTCGGTGACCAATTCGACCGTGGGCTTCTTGAGCGTGCGGTACCAGCCGTTGTCGAGCAGGATGCGCTTGCCGTAGGGCGGATAGTCCGGCACGCACTTGGGCACGAGATCGGGCCGGTCGGCGAGTTCCGAGAGGATGAAGTCGGTCATCTCGCGGCGGTGCCGGTCGTTGACGGCGTTGACTGCGCGCTCCGGGTGTGGCCAGTCGGGATCCTTCTTCAGCGTCTTGAGCAGGCCGTCGCCATAGCGCCAGAACATGTTGAAGCGGAACCAGGCGGCGTAGTACGGCGCATGCACGAGCAGCCATTGCGCGTCCTGGCCGATGAAGTCGGAGTAGCCGGGGATCGGCCGCGACCATTGCGGCGAGCGCTGGTACACGGCGACCGACTTCACCCTGTCGGCGATCTCGGGCAGCAGCTGCATCACGGTGGCGCCGGTGCCGATGACGGCGACGCGCTTGCCGTCCACCGGCAGCCCTTCGGGCCACTTCGACGAATGGAAGCGCACGCCGGTGAAGTCGGCGGCGCCTTCGATGCGCGGCATCGACGGATCGCTGAGCTGGCCGATCGCGCTGACGAGGAATCGCGTGTGTACTACCGACTCGCCGTCCGGCCCCTGCAGGCGCGCCTCCCAGCGCTTGGCCGCATCGTCCCAGCGCGCACTCGTCAGCCGGGTCGAGAAACGCACGTGGCGACGCAAGTCGAGCGACTCGACCACTTCCAGCAGATAGGTGAGGATGTCCTCGCGGCGCGAGAAGTAGCGCGGCCACGGGTAGCGCGGGCCGAACGAGAACGAATAGGCGTGGTTCGGCGTGTCGACGCCGCAGCCCGGGTAGCGGTTGACGTTCCAGGTGCCGCCGATCTCGGTCGTCTTCTCGACGATGGTGAACGGGATGCCGAGCTCGGCCAGGCTCGCGCCCAGCGCGATGCCGCAGATGCCCGCGCCGACGATCAGCACGTGGTCATCGCGGCCCGCCGGCCGCTCGCCGACGTCCGGCCAATGCAAGCGTCGCCGGACCAGCGCCATCTCCTCGCGGGTGAGCCTGGCGTACTGTGGCGCTACGTTCTCGCCCAGGCACACCGACATCATGCGCTGCATCAGCTCGTCGCCCGGATCGTGGATCGCCGGTTCGCCGCCGCGTGCAAGCACGTCGAGCGCGGCGGCCCGGATGCGCTCCTGCGCCTCGGGCGGCAGGCCGGCGCCCGGATCGGGGATCAGGTTCACGTCGCGGCGCGGCAGGAACGGCGCCTCGAGCCACGCGAGGTCGCCGGTCATGTGCACCAGCACCATGAGCAGCACGCGCAGGTCGGCGGCCTGCACGGCCTGCTCCAACTGAGGACGGTCGATGGCGGTGGAATTCATTCGGACGATGCTATCCGGCCGGCGCGCCGGTTCAGAGGGCGGGGCGAGTTCCGATACCGGAACACCGGCACGCGAGTGACTTGACGAAATGCGAACACGGCAGCATCATTACACCAAACGAACGATTGTTTTTCAAACTGCCGCACCGAAATCCGTGTCCGCCCTTCGCACCGCGCGTGTCCCGCGCTCAGACAACCGCCAGCCCGAACTGCTCGACGCCGCGGCGGCGCTGTTCGCCCAGCGCGGCTACGCGGCGACCTCGATGCGCGACATCGCGCTGGCGGTCAAGATGCTGCCGGGTTCGATGTACTACCACTTCGCCTCGAAGGAAGAGCTGCTCCTCGCGGTCTACGAATCGGGCGTCGGTGAACTCGCGGCGGCGGTGCGCGCGGCAAGCGCCGCCAACCCCGGCGCCGACCCGTGGCAGCGCCTGGAAGCGGCCTGCCGCGCCCATCTCGAGACGGTGCTGCGCAGCAGCGACTACGCGCAGGTCCTGATCCGCGTCCACCCGCACGACGTGCCCGCCGTTGCCGACCGGCTGCGCGAGCTGCGCGCGGGGTACGAGGACGAGTTCCGTGCCTTCGTCGCCGCGCTGCCGCTGCCGGCGGGCGCCGACCGCCGCACGCTGCGCCTGATGCTGCTGGGCGCGCTCAACTGGGCGCGCGTCTGGTTCGACCCCGCCGGCCGGCAGACGCCCCGCTCGCTGGCGGCCCGCTTCGTCTCGTTCCTGAAGGAAGCCCAGGATGCTTGAAAAGCCCCCCAAGGTCATCGTCACCAAGATCGGATTCGACGGCCACGACCGCGGCAGCCGGGTCATCGCCGCCACGCTGCGCGACGCCGGCATGGAAGTGATCTACACGCCGCCGTGGCAGGAGATCGCCACCGTGGTGAAGCTGGCCACCGAGGAGGACGCCGACGTGATCGGCGTCTCGTCGCTCGCCACCGACCACCTGATCGTGCCGCGGCTGATGGACGCGCTGCGCGCCGCCGGGCTCGACGACGTGGGCGTCATCGTCGGCGGCATCGTTCCGGCCAAGGACGAACAGATGCTGCTCGAAGCCGGCGTGGCGCGCGTGTTCCATCCGGGCACCGCGCTCGACGATGTCGTCGCCACGGTGCGCGTGCTCGCCCAGTCACGCCACACCCGCCAGGGAACCTCCGCATGAACAAGCCCCTTCCCCACCTCGTCGATGCCGAGCTCGGCGTCGCGCAGGCGCGCTGGCAGCAGTCGTTCGACGCCGGCGCGCCCGGCGCGCAGACGCCGCAGAACCGCTCCGGGATCGAGGTCAAACCGCTGTACACACCGCGCGACTGGTCGGGCGCCGACTACGCGGCCAGTGTCGGGTTCCCGGGCGAGTACCCGTACACCCGCGGCATCTACCCGACCATGTACCGCGGCCGCAGCTGGTCGCAGCGCCAGCTGATCGGCCTGGGCGTGCCCGAGGACTACAACACGCGCGTGAAGGAGATGCTTGCCCTCGGCGCCTCGGCACTGTCGCTGATCCCCTGCAACTCGGTGTTCCGCGGTTACGACGCCGACGAAGTGCCGGTCGAACTGCTGGGCACCTGCGGCACCGTCATCAACCACGTGGGCGACATGGAGCGCGCGCTCGACGGCGTGCCCATCGGCGAGCTCTCGACGGCGATGAACGACCCCTCGCCGTTCACGCTGCTGGCCTTCGAGCTCGCGGTGGCCAAGCGCCGCGGCGTGCCGTGGACGAAGATCACCGGCACCTCGAACCAGAGCGACTGCATCTCGCACTTCGTCGCCAACCACATGTTCTTCCGCATCGCGCTGCGGGGCGCGCGGCGCATCGCGGTCGATCACATCGCCTTCTGCAACGAGCAGGTGCCGGGCTGGAACCCGCTGTCGATCGTCGGCCAGCACATGCAGCAGGCCGGTGCCACGCCGGCCGAGGCCATGGCCTTCACGCTCGCCTCGGCAGTGCAGTACGCCGAGGACTGCATCGCCCGCGGCATGGACCCCGACCGCTTCCTGCCGCGCTTCACCTTCTTCTTCGACATTTCGGTCAGCTTCTTCGAGGAGGTGGCCAAGTTCCGCGCCGGGCGGCGCATCTGGGCCAGGCTGTGCCGCGAGCGGCTGGGGGCACTCGACCCGCGCTCCTGGCGCTTCAAGTTCCACGGCCAGACCTCGGGCGTGGACCTGACGCGCCAGCAGCCGCTGAACAACGTGGCGCGCGTGACGACGCAGGCGATGGCGGGCATCTTCGGCGGCCTGCAGTCGCTGCACACCGACGCCTACGACGAGGTGTTCTCCACGCCCACCGCCGAGGCGGCTCGCATCGCGGTGGCGACGCAGAACATCCTGCGCGAGGAGGCGCACCTGACCGACGTGATCGACCCGCTCGGCGGCTCGTACTACGTCGAGTCGCTCACCGACGCGATGGAGCGCAAGATCGAAGCCATCATCGCCCGCATCGACGAGGCCGGCGGCATGTACCGCGCCGTCGAGCAGGGGCTGGTGCAGAAGATGATCGGCGACTCGGCGCTCGCGTTCCAGCAGCGCGTCGATGCCGGCCAGGAGGTGATCGTCGGCGTCAACAAGTACCAGATCGAGGAAGACCCCGCCACCTACCCTGCCCTCGACTACCCGGAACGCGCCCGCATGCAGGCGCAGGTGGAAAGCCTGCGCCGCTTCAAGGCCGAGCGTTCGTCGGCCGCGGTGGACAAGGCCCTGAGTGCGCTGGCCGGCGCGGCACAGTCGAAGGACGGCAACGTGTTCGCCCAAGTCGTGGCCTCGGCCGAGGCGGGCGCCACGCATGGCGAGATCTGCGGCACGCTGCGGCGCGAACTCGGCTTCGGCCACCCGCTCGCGGTGGTCTGATGAACGCACCGGCGACCTGGCTCGAACTGCTGCGCGCCGGCGACCGGCGCAGCCTCGGGCGCGCCATCACCGCGCTCGAGAACGACGGCGACCGCGCCGCGGCGATCCGCGCCGACGTGGCCGCGCATGTCGGCGCCGCCCATGTGATCGGCGTCACCGGGCC
>DAORHX010000065.1:0-13883 GCA_035438245.1 Rubrivivax sp. | reverse complement strand
CGCAGCTTGCCAGCCTGGCCCGCGCGGCGCCGACCTCGGGCGCATGGAGCTGGGAGATCAAGTTCGACGGCTACCGCTTGCTGGCGCGCATCGACGGCCGCAGGGTGAAACTGCTGACGCGCGGCGGCCACGACTGGTCGCACCGGATGCCGGCGCTGGTGCAGGCGTTGCAGGGCCTGCAGGTGAAGAGTGCCTGGCTCGACGGCGAGATCGTCGTCATGGGCGAGCGGGGCACGCCGCAGTTCAACGCGCTGCAGAAGGCCTTCGACCACTCGCGCACCGAGGCCATCGAGTACTTCCTCTTCGACCTGCCGTACCTCGAGGGCTGGGACCTGCGCGCGGTGCCGCTGGTGCAGCGCCGCCGGCTGCTGCAGCAGCTGCTGGCCGAACACCCGCACGAGCGGCTGCGCTTCAGCGCCGACTTCGACGCCGATGCCGCGACGATCCTCGAGTCGGCGCGGCGCATGGGGCTCGAAGGCGTGGTCGCCAAGCGCAAGGATGCGCCCT
Organism: Rubrivivax sp.; assembly: GCA_035438245.1. Lineage (GTDB taxonomy): Bacteria > Pseudomonadota > Gammaproteobacteria > Burkholderiales > Burkholderiaceae_C > Rubrivivax. Next base: position 13,376 of record DAORHX010000065.1, on the reverse strand, counting down.
ACGAATCACGCCGCAGCGACAGCTGGCTGAAGCTGAAGAACAAGCTGCGCCAGGAGTTCGTCATCGCCGGCTACACCGACCGCGCCGGCGGCGAGGCGCAGGTCGGCAGCCTGCTGCTCGGCGTGTACGGCGACGGCGGGCAGTTGCTCCACGTCGGCAGCGTCGGCACCGGCTGGGACGGCGCCACCGCCGCCGAGCTGAGGACGCGGCTGAAGAAGATCGAGGTCGCGGCCTCGCCCTTCGGCCCGCAGCCGCTGCACCCGCCGCGCCGCGGCGTGCGCGGCCCGGCGGCGCAGCACTTCGTCGAGCCGACGCAGGTGGCGGAAGTCGAGTTCTCGGACTGGACGCCCGACAGCCGGATCCGCCATGCCACGTACCTGGGGCTGCGCGTCGACAAGGATGCGGGCGCGGTGAAGCGCGAAGCGGCGGTGATGCCGCCGGGCCCGGCGCGGATGCCGGCCCGATCGGCGGCGACGGGCAGCGTCGTCGACGGCATCGAGGTCTCGCACCCCGAGCGCATCGTCGACGCCAGCACCGGCATCACCAAGCTCGAGCTGGTGCGCTACTACGCATCGGTGGCCGACTGGATGCTGCCGCACCTGAAGGGCCGGCCGTGCTCGCTGGTGCGCGGGCCCGCCGGCGTCGGCGGCGAGCTGTTCTTCCAGAAGCATGCCGAGTCGCTGCAGACCACCGGCATCGAGCAGCTGGATGCGGCGCTGTGGCCCGGCCACGCGCCGCTGCTGCAGGTGGCGACGAAGAGGGCGCTGGTCGCTGCCGCGCAGATGAACGTCATCGAGTTCCACACCTGGAACGCGAAGGTGCGCAGGTTCGACCGGCCCGACCGGGTGATCTTCGACCTCGACCCCGGCGAGGGCGAGCGCTGGCCGCGTGTGCAGGAGGCGGCGACGCTGCTGCGCGCACTGCTGCAGGAGCTGGCGCTGCAGAGCTGGCTGAAGACCAGTGGCGGCAAGGGGCTGCACGTGGTCGTGCCGATCGTGCCGGTCGCGCCGCGCGACGACTGGGACACGGTGAAGGCGTTTGCGCAGGCGGTGGTGCAGCACCTGGCGCGCGTCATCCCGCAGCGCTTCGTCGCCAAGCCCGGCGCCGCCAACCGCGTCGGCAGGATCTTCGTCGACTACCTGCGCAACAACCACGGCGCGACCACCGCGGCGGCGTTCTCGGCGCGCGCGCGGCCGGGGCTCGGCGTGTCGATGCCGATCGCCTGGGACGAGCTGCCGGCACTGAGGCGCAGCGACCAGTGGAACGTGCGCACGGCGCGCGAGCAGCTGTCGTTCCAGCGTGTCGACCCGTGGCAGGACTATGCGCGCTGCCGGCAGACGCTGACCGCCGGCCTCAGGACGCTGGGAACCGTGCCCGCCGCGCCGCCGCGCCGCCGGGTGCGGTCGGCTCGTGCATGACGTGCACGGACAGCTGCTGCCACGGCGTGGCCGAAGGCGCGCAGTGCCTGGACGCCCGGATGGCGAGGCGCAAGTGACCGGGCGTGGCTTGTGCCCGGCGCCGCAGCAGCGCCACCTTGGGCGCCGTCATTGCAGGTCGGCCATCGTGTTGGCATTGAAGAACGCCGCGGCGTCGTCGAAGCGCTCGACCGCGCAGCGGTGCATCGCGGTCCAGCGGTCCACCTTGCGCTGACCGCTGTGCAGGAAGCCCAGCAGGCTGGGCAGCAGGCCGGCGTGCAGCAGGCAGAACACCGGCTGCGTGCGCAGCGTGCCGTCCTCGACGGCGGCGGCGATCGCGATCTCGGCGTCGTGCGCGGCCAGCGCCGCCGCCAGCCGCGCCACCAGGTCCAGCGGGAACTGCGGGCTGTCGCAGGGCACGCTCACCAGGTACGGCGTGGCGCACTGCGCCAGGCCGGCCGCCAGCCCGGCCAGCGGGCCGGGAAAGTCGCCCAGCGTGTCCGGCCACACCGGCACGCCGAGCGCGGCATAGCGGTCGAGGTGGCGGTTGGCGTTGACCATCAGCGCGCCGACCTGCGGCCTCAGGCGCTGCAGCGCATGCTGCACCAGCGGCTGGCCGCGGTAGGGCTGCAGGCCCTTGTCGACGCCACCCATGCGGCTGCCGCGGCCGCCGGCCAGCACCAGGCCGGTGATGTCCTGGGAGGAGGGGGGCTTCATGCGTCGCGGCGACAATGCGTGTTCACGGCAACGGCGATGGTGGCATGAACGGTGGCGGCGCGCATCCGGGCGGGGGAAGGCAGCTGCCGCGGCTGACGGCGGCGGCCTGCGAGCCGCTGCGCGAGATCGACGTCGTCGACGAACTTGGCGCGCGACGCCCGATCCGCATCCCCTGCGAACGGCCGCTGACGGTGTTCGTCGACAAGCGTGAGCTGGTGACGCTGATGACGCTGGGCTCGCACCCCGAGCTGCTGGTGCTGGGCTATCTGCTGAACCAGCGGCTGGTCGACGACGTGACGCAGGTGGAGTCGATCAGCGTCGACTGGGACGTCGCGGCCGCGGCCGTGCGCACGCGGCACGGCCTGCCGGACCTGCAGGCGCGCACGGCGCGCCGCGTCGTCACCACCGGCTGCGGCCAGGGCACCGTCTACGGCGACATGATGGCGCGCATCGACACGCTGCGCCTGCCCGACGCGGCCACGGCGCGCATCGGCCAGCGCACGCTGCAGGCGATGCTGCAGACGATGCGCGAGCAGGACAGCGTGCACCGCCAGGCTGGCTCGGTGCATGGCTGCGCGCTGTTCTGCGGCGAGCAGGTGCTGATGTTCGTCGAGGACGTGGGCCGGCACAACGCCATCGACACGATCAGCGGCTGGATGGCGATGCAGCGCGTCGGCGGCGCCGACAAGGCGCTGTACACCACCGGCCGGCTGACCAGCGAGATGATCATGAAGTCGGCGCAGATCGGCGTGCCGATCATCGTCTCGCGCAACGGCGTTACCGCGATGGGCCACGACATGGCGCGGCAGCTGGGCATGACGCTGTTCGGCCGCGCGGCCAACCGCCGTTTCCTCTGCTACACCGGCATCGAACGCTTCGATGCCGAGCCGTTGGCGCTGCGGCAGCCGGCCTGAGCCGAATCGGGCGCTCCGGCATCGAGCGGCATGTGGCAGCGCAAAGCCGCCGCAATACGAACAGCCTTCACCGCAGAGACGCGGAGGACGCAGAGGTTCGCAGAGGTTCGCAGAGGAATACGGGAAGCCTTCTTCTCCAGGTATTTCCTCTGCGCTTTCTCTGCGTACTCTGCGCCTCCGCGGTGAAGGTATTGGCTGTTTGCAGTTCGGCGGCTTTGCGCCGGACGCTGCCCTTCCTTGCGATCAAGCGCAAGTGGGTCTACGTGGGATAGCTGCCCGGGCGCAGGATCGAGCGGTCGACGTCCAGCAGCCGCGTGTGGCCGCAGAAGGCCATGCTCACGTCCAGTTCCTTGTGGATGATCTGCAGCGCCTTCAGCACGCCGGCCTCGCCCATCGCGCCCAGGCCGTAGGCCATGGCGCGGCCGATCATCGTGCCGCGCGCGCCCAGCGCCCAGGCCTTCAGCACGTCCTGGCCGCTGCGGATGCCGCCGTCCATCCACACCTCGAGCCTGGACCCGACGGCCTCGACGATGGCCGGCAGCGCCTCGATGCTGGACGGCGCGCCGTCGAGCTGCCTCCCGCCATGGTTGCTGACGACGATGGCATCGGCACCGTGGTCGGCGGCGAGCCGCGCGTCCTCAACTTCCATGATGCCCTTCAGGATCAGCTTGCCGCCCCATTGCTTCTTCACCCACTCCACGTCGGGCCAGGACAGGCGCGGGTCGAACTGCTCGTTGGTCCAGGCGGCCAGCGAACTCATGTCGCTGACGCCCTTGACGTGGCCGACCAGGTTGCCGAAGCTGCGCCGCCTGGTGCCCGCCATGCCCAGGCACCAGCGCGGCTTGGTCATCAGGTTGATGATGTTCGCCAGCGTCGGTTTCGGCGGCGCGGTCAGCCCGTTCTTCAGGTCCTTGTGGCGCTGGCCGATGACCTGCAGGTCCAGCGTCAGCACCAGCGCGCTGCAGTTCGCCGCCTTGCAGCGCGCGATCATGTCGGCCATCGCCTCGCGGTCGCGCATCATGTACAGCTGGTACCAGAAGGGCGCGTGCGTCGCCGCGGCAATGTCCTCGATCGAGCAGATGCTCATCGTCGACAGCGTGAACGGAATGCCGAATTCCTTGGCCGCCTTCGCCGCCAGCATCTCGCCGTCGGCATGCTGCATGCCGGTCAGCCCGACCGGCGCGATGGCCACCGGCATCTTGGCGTCGATGCCGACCATCTTCACCGCGGTGCTGCGGTTTTCCATGTTCACCGCGACGCGCTGGCGCAGCTTGATCTTGTGGAAGTCGGCCTCGTTGGCGCGGTAGGTGCCTTCGGTCCACGAGCCCGAATCGGCGTAGTCGTAGAACATGCGCGGCACGCGTTTTTCGGCCAGCACGCGCAGGTCTTCGATGTTCGTGATCACGGGCATGGCGGGTCTCCGGCGGTCTGGGGTCGTGGGCACGATGCTAGCGAGCCGGCGGCCCGCGTCGGTGGGCGAATCGAGGGAAAGTGGAGGTGCTTCGCCATGCGGCGACGCAGTCTATGCGACCGCCGAGGCGCGCGGCATGGCAGCATGTCGGCCATGACGATGACCGATCCGCCGTCGATGCGCCAGCGCTGGCAGCGCGTGTTGTGGCTGCTGGCCGGCAGCCTTTGCATGCTGGCCGGCATCGTCGGCATCTTCCTGCCGCTGCTGCCGACCACGCCCTTCGTGCTGCTGGCGGCCTTCTGCTTCTCGCGCGGCAGCCTGCGCTGGGAGGCCTGGCTGCTGGCGCACCCGCGCTTCGGGCCGATGGTGCGCGACTGGCGCGCCAACCGCGCAGTGCCGCTGCGCGCCAAGCAGCTGTCGTCGCTGATGATGGTGCTGGGCTGCAGTTGGGCCTGGTGGACGCTGCCGCCGCATGTCGGCTGGCTGCCGGTGCTGCTGTGCAGCGCTGTGGCGCTGTGGCTGTGGAGCCTGCCCACGGCCGCACGCCGCGCCGAGCCGCCGTCGGCCCAGGGCTAGAGCCTGCTTGCGGTGGACGATGCCTCGTCGACGCGCTATGAGCGGCTGGCCGGCGACGTCGGCGAGATGATCCGCGATGGCTTGTTGAAGCCGGGGGAGCGCCTGCCCTCGGTGCGGCAGACCTGCGCGCGCCGCGGCGTCAGCCCCTCGACGGTGTTCCAGGCCTATGGGCTGCTGGAGCTGCAGGGCCTGATCGAGGCGCGCCCACGCTCGGGCTACTACGTGCGCGCCCAGCGCCGCGCGCCGCGGCCGGTGCCGCTGCCGGCCGTGGCCAAGCACGAAGCGACCGAGGTGGCCGTCAGCGAGCTGGCCTTCGATCTGCTGGAGTCGACACGCGACCCGGCGGTGGTGCCGCTGGGCTCCGCGTTTCCGGCCGCGCAGCTGTTCCCCTTCGACGCGCTCGCACGCAGCGGTGCCCGCGCGATGCGCCGCGTCAAACCCCTGGCGATCACGAGTGCGCTGACGGCCGGCGAGGACAGCCTGCGCCAAGCGCTGCGCCGGCGTCATGCCCTTCAGGGCGTGGCACTGGCCGAACACGAGCTGGTGATCACCAACGGCGCGATGGAAGCGCTCAACCTGTGCCTGCAAGCGGTGAGCTCGCCCGGCGACGTGGTGGTGGTCGAGTCGCCGACTTTCTATGCCGCGCTGCAGGCGCTGGAGCGGCTGAAGCTGCGCGCGGTGGAAGTGGCGACCGACCCGACCGAGGGCGTCGGCCTCGGCGCATTGGAAGAACTGCTGAACCGTCAGCGCGTGAGCGCCTGCTGGTTCATGCCCAACTTCCAGAATCCGCTGGGCGCGCTGATGCCGCTGGCACGCAAGCAGGCCCTGGTGGCGCTGCTGGCACGCCACGGCGTGGCGGTGATCGAGGACGACGTCTACGGCGAGCTGCATGCCGATCTGCGCCGCCCGCCGCCGGCCAAGGCTTTCGACGCGCAAGGTCTGGTGCTGTACTGCTCGTCGTTCTCGAAGTGCCTGGCGCCGGGATACCGCGTCGGCTGGGCCGCGGCCGGCCGTTTCGCGCCGCAGGTGCAGCGCCTGAAGATGATGAGTTCACTGGCCACCGCGGTGCCGCCGCAGCTGGCGATCGCCGACTACCTGGCGCAGGGCGGCTACGAGCGGCACTTGCGCCAGTTGCGCGGCGCGCTGGCGCAGGAGCAGCAGCGTGTGCGCAGGCTGATCGAACGCCACTTTCCTGCCGGCACGCGCGTCACGCGGCCGGCCGGCGGCTACTTCCTGTGGCTGGAGCTGCCGCCCGCCGTCGATGCGCTGGCGCTGCACCGGCAGGCGCTCGCGCTGGGCATCAGCACCGCGCCCGGCGTGCTGTTCTCGGCCGATCGCCGCTTCGTCCACCACCTGCGGCTCAACGCCGGCCACCCCGGCGACGCGCGCATCGACCCGGCGCTGCGCCGCTTGGGAGAACTTGCCGCGCAGGCCTGCGCATGAAGGGTGGCGGCGCCATGGCGCAACCGCTTCATTGCAGCACGAAGGTCGATGCCGAAGCCGCCTTCACCGGGCGGTGGCCGGATGCGTCGCGCACTTCGATGCGGATCGGCACGGTGCGGCCGGAGCCCTGGCGTTGCGCGATGGCCGCGTCCATGCGCAAGGTCAGCGCCACCGTCGCCGTGCCTGCCGGTTCGACGCTCAGCGCGTGCGTGTGCTGCGCCTGCAGCGGCGCCGCATCGGCGCCGTCGATGAACGCGCTCACCGCCAGCTGCCGCGGCTGCAGGCTGGCGTTCATCAGCTGAAGCCGGTAGACGTTTTCCACCGCGCCATCCTCGACCTGGCGCGACAGCACGGCGCGGTCGCGCAGCACGTTCATGCGCAGCTCGGGCCGCGTCGCCCAGCCCCAGGCGACAGCGCCGGCGACCAGCACCACGCCCGTGGCATACCAGAGGATTCGCGGCCGCAGCCACGGCGTCGCGACGGCCGACCCCGCCAGCGCCTGAAAGCGGATCAGGCCGCGTGGCGCCATCATCTTGTCCATCACTGCGTTGCACGCGTCGATGCACAGGCCGCAGTTGATGCAGGCCGCCTGCAGGCCCTGGCGGATGTCGATGCCGACCGGGCAGACCTGCACGCACAGCGTGCAGTCGATGCAGTCGCCCTGGCCGCGGCTGCGCGCATCCTCGCCGCGAGCGCGGGCGCCGCGCGGCTCGCCACGCTGCGCGTCGTAGGCGATCACGCGGGTCGCCGGGTCGAGCATCGAGCCCTGGAAGCGGCCGTAGGGGCAGGCGTGCAGGCACACCTTCTCGCGCAGCAGCCCGGCGTGCACATAGGTGGCCGCGCCGTAGAAGAAGATCCAGAACGCCTCCCAGGGGCCGAAGTTCAGTGTGGGCACGGCCGCGGCCAGGTCGCGCACCGGCGTGAACCAGCCGACGAGGCTGAATCCCGTCAGCAGCGCCACCGCCGCCCAGACCAAGTGTTTAACGCCGCGCCGCAGCAGCTTGTTGGCGCCCCAACGCGCGCCGTCCAGCCGCATGCGGGCGAGGCGGTCGCCTTCCAAGCGGTGTTCGATCCACAGGAAGAGCCCGGTGTAGACCGTCTGCGGGCAGGCGAAACCGCACCACACGCGCCCGGCCAGCGAGGTGACCAGGAACAGCAGCAGCGCGCTGAACACCAGCACGCCGGTGAGCAGGACCAGATCCTGCGGAAACAGCACCGTGTCGAAGACGTAGAAGCGCCGGCCCGGCAGGTCGAACAGCACCGCCTGCCGGCCGTGCCAGTTCAGCCACGGGATGCCGTAGAACGCGGCCTGCGTCAGCCACAGCACCGCCAGGCGCCAACGCGTGAACACGCCGTGCACCGCACGCGGCTGGATGCGCACGGCCGCTTCCACGCCCGCGGTCGCGGCGACGGGAACGATCGGAATGACGGGGCGGCGGCGGGTCATCGAGAGCCTCTTTCCAGTCAGGAGACGGCACTCCCGGGACAGGGCCACAGCTTGCGCCGAACTCATCTGCTTGCACAGATTCAGAAAAATGACATTTCGAGCGTAGCAGTGCGACGAATCCCCGCGATGACATTGCCTGATCCGCTTGAAATCACCGGCGGCTGCTCACGCTGCACGAACGCGCCGGCCCGGACAATGCGCGAATGTCCATGCCTTCGCCCACCCCGGGTGCGTCCCTGGCGCCCGCAGCGCCTGCTGGCGCCGGCACCCGCGTTGCCCGCAGTGCGCGCAGCGCCAACTTCGCAGGCATCGTCTGGATGGTCGTGGCGATGGCCGCGTTCGCGATCGAGGACGCGCTGGTCAAGCATGCCGCCCGGGAGCTGCCGATTGGCGAGTTGCTTGTGATCTTCGGCCTCGGTGGCGCGCTGGTGTTCGCAGCGCTGGCCTGGCGCGAGGGGGTGCCGCTGTTCACGGCCGCCGTGTGCTCGCCGTCGATGGCGGTGCGTGCGCTGTTCGAACTGGTCGGGCGGCTGTTCTACGTGCTGGCCATCGCGCTGGCGCCGCTGTCTTCGGCCACCGCCATCCTGCAGGCAACGCCGGTGCTGGTGGTGCTGGGGGCCAGCCTGTACTTCGGCGAGCAGGTCGGCTGGCGCCGCTGGGCCGCGGTGGCGGCCGGCCTGGTGGGCGTGGTCATCGTGCTGCGCCCGACCGCCGATGACTTCTCGGCCCTGTCGGTGCTGGCCCTGGTCGGCATGGCCGGCTTCGCCGGGCGCGATCTCGCGAGCCGCGCCGTGCCTGCCACCCTGGGCACGGTCCACCTGGGCTTCTACGGTTTCCTGACCGTCGTGCTGGCCGGTGTGCTGTATGCGGCCTGGCAGGGGCAGGCCTTCGTGTGGCCGGGTCCGGCCGCGGCGCTGGTGCTCGGCGCAGCGATCGTCGTGGGCGCGCTGGCCTATGGCTGCCTGATGAAGGCCATGCGCACCGGCGACATCGCCAGCGTCACGCCGTTTCGCTACACGCGGCTGGTCTTCGGCATCGGCCTGGGCGTGGTGGTGTTCGACGAGCGTGTGGACGCGCCGATGCTGCTGGGCTGCGCCGTCATCGTCATCGCCGGGATGTTGATCGTGTGGGACGGACGGCGCCGCGCGCAACCCGCGGCAGGCAGCGCGCGGCCCGGGCACGAAGGATCCCCGGCGCGCTGAAACACAGGCGTGGCGCGATTGCGGCCGTGCCGTGGCCGGCAGCAAAAGCCATCCCCCATCTTGACGAGACAAGGTCGAGACAAGCCCTTGACGGGATGCCGAGTGCGGATTAGATTGAACAAATGGTTAAACCAGTTGTTCAAACAAGAATGCACACCACCCCAGCCACTGAGCCGCCCGCGGCGCGCCGGCCGCGGCGCGTCGACGGTGCGGCCACACGCGCGCTGATCCTGCAGGCGGCGCGCCGCCGGCTGTGCGATCAAGGCTACGCGCAGCTGAACGTGCGCGACATCGCCCGCGACGCGGGCGTCAACCATGCGCTCATCAGCTACCACTTCCAGGGCAAGCAGCAGCTCGTGCTGGCGGTGCTGGACGAGGCCAACGCGCAGTTGCTGCAACGCCAGACGCGCATGTATGCCCAGCCCGGCAGCGTCAGCGGCAAGTGGCAGCAGGCCTGCGAGTTCTATGAGCAGGACTTGCAATCCGGCTTCGTGCGCCTGATGATGGAGCTGATGGCCGCCAGCTTCAGCGACGAGGCGCTGCGCCGCGAATTCGTGCCGCGGCTGGTGGCCTGGTTCCAGGTCGTCGAGGCTGCGGTCGGCGACGCCATCGATGGCTACGGCCTGGAGCTGCCGGTATCGCGCAGCGCCATCACCGGCTGGATCGTGTCCTTCTGGGTCGGCATGGAAGCACACATGACGCTGGGCATCACCGACAAGCAGGGCCACTTCCGCGCGGCGCTGCAGGGCGTGGCCGAACTGCTGCGGCGGGTCGAGGCGCGGCAAGCACCGCCACGGCGGTCTTCAAGGAGCAGGAAATGACGCAGGCTGCAACCCAGGCTTCACCGTTGCCCGTTCCCGAACGCCTGGCGTTGTGGGCAGGGCCGCTGCCCGAGGGCGGCAGCGTGCCGGGGGCGTGCCCGTACGAGACGGTGAGCCCCGTGCGCGAAGGCTTCGTCGAGCGCGACGGCGTGCGCTCGTGGTACGCGCAGTTCGGCGAGGCGGGGCCCTGGCTGGCCTTCGCGCCGATCTTCCAGATCGTCAATGCGCATTTGCTCAAGGGCGTGGTGCCGTACCTGGCGATGCACTACCGCGTGGTGGTGATGGACCTGCGCGGCAACGGCCGCTCCGACCGGCCGACCGCGCCCGAGGCCTACAGCTTCGACCACTACTACGGCGACTTCGTGGCCGTGCTCGACCGGCTGGAGGTCGACCGCGCCGCGCTGGTGGGCATCTCGGCAACGTCACAGACCGTGCTGCGCCTGGCTGCCGAGTGCCCGCAGCGCGTGTCGCACCTGGTGATCGTCGGCGGCCATCCGGGAAGGCCGCGCGACGATCCGGTGCTGGCCGCGGTGCAGGGCGAGCTGCAGGCCATGCGCGACGACTGGCCGGCCTACCTCGACCGCTTCTTCGGCACGCTGTGTCTTCCCGAGCCGCACTCGACCAAGCCCTATGAAGACGCGGTGTTGCATGGCGGCTGGTCGAGCGACCCCGACATCGTCGCGATGGGGCTGGCCGGCTGGCTGGGCCACGACCTGCGCGCGCATGCCCAGCGCGTGCGCTGCCCGACCTTGGTCATCCACGGCGACGCGGACGGCCGCGTCGCCTACGACCGAGGCCGGCTCGTCGCCGACCTGGTGCCGGGTGCAAGACTGCTGACCATCGGCGGCGGCGGCCACTCGCCGCAGACGCGCGACCCGGCGGCCTTCTGCATTGCCGTGCGCGACTTTGTCGGCCCCGGCCCGGCGCGCTCGACCTGGGTGCGCGCGATGGCGCGCAAGCGCCGCGCCTTGTTCATCAGCAGCGCCATCGGCCTGGGCCACGTGCAGCGCGATCTGGCGATCGCGCGCGAGATGCGCAAGCTGCAGCCCGATCTGGAGATCGACTGGTTCACGGTCGATCCGGCCGCCACCTACCTGCAGCGCGAAGGCGAACGGCTGCATCCGATCACGCAGCGGCTGGCCAACGAAAGCCGGCACGTCGAAGCGCAAGCCGGCGAGCACGACCTGCAGGCCTTCTTCGCGTTGCGCACCATGGACGAGGTGATGGCGCGCAACTTCATGACCTTCGTCGACCTGATGCAGGCGGAACACTACGACATCGTCATCGGCGACGAGTCCTGGGAAGTGGACTACCACTACCACGAGAACCCGGAACTGAAGCGCCAGCCCTTCGTCTTCCTCACCGACTTCGTCGGCTGCCTGCCGATGGAAGAGGGCAACCGGCGCGAGGCCTTCCTGTGCGCCGACCGCAACGCCGACGACATCGAACACGTGGCGCGCTACCCGTGGATCCGCGACCGCGCCCTCTTCGTCGGCAACCCCGAGGACGCGCCCGATCTGCCGTTTGGAGACGGCCTGCCGAACATCCGCGACTGGACGAAGCGCAACTTCGCCTTCACCGGCTACGCGCTGCCCTTCGACCCGCAGGCGCTGGCCGACACCGAAGCGCTGCGTGCGCGCCACGGCTACCGCAGCGATCAGAAGCTGGCCATCGCCGCGATCGGCGGCACCGCGGTCGGTGCGCCGCTGCTGCACAAGATCGCGCAAGCCTTCCCGGCCATGAAGCGCCAAGTGCCCGAGCTGCGTTTGCTGCTCATCGCCGGGCCGCGGCTGGCGGGCCAGGCCTTCCCCGAACACCCGGGCCTGGAAGTGCGGCCCTACGTGCACAACCTGTTCGAGCACCTGGCCTGCGCCGACCTGGCGCTGGTGCAGGGGGGACTGAGCACCTGCATGGAGCTGGTGGCCACGCGCCGGCCGTTCCTGAGTTTTCCGCTGGAGCGGCATTTCGAGCAGTGCATCCACGTGCGCCACCGTCTGCACAACTATTGCGCCGACTGCGCCGTGCGCTTCAAGGAGCTGACGGCGGACGAACTGGCGCAGCGCGCGTTGCGCGCAATGCACGAGCCGGTGGCCTACCGGAGCGTGGAAAGCGACGGCGCGGCGCGCGCCGCGAAGGAAATCGTCTCGGTCATGGAGAACCGAGCGTGGGCGACGGGCTGAGCACCCTGGAAAACCCAGCCCCCAACAGACGGAGGCTTTCATGGCCATCAACGAGGACAAACTCAATGCCTTCATGGGCCGCTTCGTCGGCGACATGGGCGCCGTGGCGCACGCCGCCACGGTCGTGGTCGGCGACCAGCTCGGCCTTTACAAGGCGCTGGCCGAAGGCCCCGCCGATGTAGCGACCCTGGCCCGCAAGACCGAGACCGACCCGCGCTACCTGCTCGAATGGCTGTCCGCCCAGGCGGCCAGCGGCTATGTCGAGTACGACGCCGCGACCCAACGCTTCAGCATGAGCGACGAGCAGGCCTTCGCGCTGGCGCAGGAGGGCAGCCCGGCCTTCATTCCGGGCGCGTTCCAGGTCGCGGTGGCGCTGTTCAAGGCGGTGCCGAAGATCAAGCAGATCATGCGCACCGGCTTGGGGTTGGGCTGGCATGAGCACGATACGGCGCTGTTCCACGGCACCGAGCGCTTTTTCCGCCCCGGCTATACGGCCAACCTGGTGAGCAGCTGGATCCCGGCGCTCGACGGGGTCGACGCGCGGCTGAAGGCCGGCGCGCGCGTGGCCGACGTGGGCTGCGGCCACGGTGCCTCGACGATCATCATGGCGCAGGCCTACCCGGCGTCGAGCTTCGTCGGCTTCGACTACCACGCACCGTCGATCGAGCACGCGCGCAAGGCGGCCGAAGAAGCCGGCGTCGCCGACCGGGTGCGTTTCGAGACGGCCCGGGCGCAGGATTTTCCCGGCGACGGCTACGACCTGGTGGCGATCTTCGATGCACTGCACGACATGGGCGACCCGCTCGGCGCCGCGGCCCATGTGCGCAAGAGCCTGAAGAGCGACGGCACCTGGCTGATCGTCGAGCCCTTCGCCAACGACAAGCTCGAGGACAACCTCAACCCGATCGGGCGCATCTACTACTCGGCCTCGAGTTTCATCTGCACCCCGGCCTCGCGCTCGCAGGAGGTCGGCGCCTGCCTGGGCGCGCAGGCGGGCGAGGCGCGGCTGCGCGAGGTGGTGACGAAGGGCGGCTTCACGCGGTTCCGCCGCGCCACCGAAACGCCGTTCAACCTGGTGCTCGAAGCCAGGCCTTGAGCGGGCCGTGAGGAGGCAGCCAGTGCGCGGCAAGGCTGCGCCTCAGGCGTGGTCGTCGGCGGTGGCGAAGGGCAGTTCCCCGGCATCGTTCGCCGCAGCCGGCGGCGCGGCACGTGGCCGCCGCGCCGCGGCGGCGCTCGGCTGCCCGGCCTTG
>DAORHX010000064.1:0-13898 GCA_035438245.1 Rubrivivax sp. | reverse complement strand
CCGTGGCGGCGGGGCCGGCATGGGCGGCCACGCCCTGGACCGAGCGTGTGCGCGTGCTGCTGCGCGCTGCGGCGCTGATCGAGCAGCGTGTCTACGACATCGCGGCCGCGCTGGCGCTGGAGGTCGGCAAGAACCGCATGGAAGCGCTGGGCGAGGTGCAGGAGACGGCCGATCTGGTGCGCTGGTACTGCGAGCAGATGCAGGCCAACGACGGCTTCGACCGCATGCTGCCCGACGATCCGCTGCCGGGCTTTCGCAGCCGCAACCGCACGCGGCTGCGCCCGTACGGTGCATGGGCCGTGATCGCGCCGTTCAACTTCCCGGTGGCATTGGCCGGCGGGCCGATCGGCGCGGCGCTGGTGGCCGGCAACACGGTGGTGTTCAAGGTCGCCAGCCAGACCGCACTGAGCGGCGTGCTGCTGATGCAGGCCTTCCATGATGCCGGTGTGCCCGACGGCGTGTTGAATCATGTCAGCGGCCCCGGCGTCGAACTCGGCGACGCGCTGGTCAACGATGCGCGCATCGCCGGCGTCACCTTCACCGGCTCGCACGCGGTGGGCATGGGCATCGTGCGTGCCTTCGCGGCGCGGGCCTGGCCACGGCCGTGCATCGCCGAGATGGGCGGCAAGAACGCTGCCATCGTCAGCCGGCATGCCGACCTGGAACACGCGGCCACCGGCATCGTGCGTTCGGCCTTCGGCTTGCAGGGACAGAAGTGCTCGGCCTGTTCGCGCGTCTACGTCGAGCGGCCGGTTGCGCAGGCGCTGCGCGAGCGCCTGGTGGCGCTGACCGAAGCGATCTCGGTGGGCGACCCGACGCAGCGCGAGCACTGGATGGGGCCGGTGATCGACGCGGCGGCGGTGGCGCGCTACACCGAGCGCACACGACAGCTGCGCTCGGCCGGCACGGTGCACGCCGGCGCACGCTTGCTGGACCAGGGCGCGCTGGCGCGTGGCTTCTTCGTCGCGCCGACCGTCGGCAGCGCGCCGCTCGGACATGCGCTGTGGCGCGACGAGCACTTCCTGCCGCTGCTGCTGGTGGCCGAGGTCGAATCGATCGACCAGGCGATCGCCCTGGCCAATGCGTCCGACTACGGACTCACTGCCGGCTTCTACGGCGACGAAGGCGAGATTGCCGGCTTCCTCGACCGCATCGAGGCCGGCGTGACCTACGTCAACCGGCCACAGGGCGCGACCACCGGCGCCTGGCCCGGCTACCAGCCCTTCGGCGGCTGGAAGGCCAGCGGCAGCACCGGCAAGGCGATCGGTTCCTTCTGGTACCTGCCGCAGTACCTGCGCGAGCAGTCGCAGACCGTGGTCGACCGGCTGGACCCGAGCATCGAGCCCGCCGGAAAGGCAAGCACATGAGCAAGAACACGAGCAAGAACATGAGCGGGAAGCGGAACCAGGCCTCGGGCGCCAAGAGCGGCAAGTCCGGCTCGGGCAACTACAACGACGAACTGCAGCGGCTGCAGGTCGAACTGGCGCACCTGCAGGCCTGGGTGGTCAAGACCGGCGCACGCATCGTCGTGCTGTTCGAGGGGCGCGACGCCGCGGGCAAGGGCGGGATGATCCAGCGCATCACCGAGCGCGTCAGCCCGCGCGTGTTCCGCGTGGTGGCGCTGCCGGCGCCGACCGAGCGCGAGAAGACGCAGGTCTACATCCAGCGCTACTTCAAGCACCTGCCCGCTGCCGGCGAGGTGGTGATCTTCGACCGCAGCTGGTACAACCGCCCGGGCGTCGAGCGCGTGATGGTTTTTTGCAGCGATGAGGTCGCCAAGCGCTACCTGAGGCTGATGCCGAACTTCGAGGCCTACCTGGTCGACTCGGGCGTCCTGCTGATCAAGTACTTCCTCACCGTCAGCATGGACGAGCAGGAAAGGCGCTTCCAGCAGCGCATCCACGACCCGCTGCGGCAGTGGAAGCTCAGCCCGATGGACATCGCCTCGTACCGGCGCTGGTGGGCTTACTCGGCGGCCTACGACGAGATGATCCGCATGACCGACACGCCGCATGCGCCGTGGTGGATCGTGCCTTCGGACGACAAGAAGCGCGCGCGCATCAACTGCATCTCGCACCTGCTCGGCATGATTCCGTACGAGCGGGTGCCGTTCAGCAAGCCGAGCCTGGGCCAGCGCGACAAGCGGCCCAAGGGCTACGAGCCGGACGCGGGCGAGCGCCAGGTGGTGCCGGATGTCTTCTGATTGACGCGGCGGCACCCGCGGGGCGATGGAGCACGAAGCGCTGCCATGGGTGGCCATGCTGATCGGCCTGGTCGGCGGGCTGGCGCTGTTCCTGCACGGCATGACCCTGATGTCGGAGGCGATGCGCGCGATGGCCGGCTCGCAGCTGAAGACGATCATGGCCAGGCTGGCGCGCAACCGCTTCAGCGCGCTGCTGACCGGCATGGCGATCACGTCCGTGGTGCAGTCCTCGACCGTGACCTCGCTGATCGCCATCGGCTTCGTCTCGGCCGGCGTGCTCACGCTGGCGCAGGCGCTCGCCGTCATCATGGGCGCCGCCGTCGGCTCGGCGGTCACCACGCAGATCATCGCGTTCGACATCAGCAACCTGTCGTACCTGCTGACCGCCGCCGGCTTCGGGCTGTCGATGTGGAAGGCCAGGCGCCTCGTCAGCCTCAGCGGAACGGTGCTCATGGGCCTGGGCGTGCTGTTCATCGGCCTGGGCCTGATGTCCAGCTTCATGGCGCCGTTGCGCAGCTACCCGCCGTTCCTGGAGCTGATGGCGTCGATGACCCATCCGCTGGTCGGCATCCTGATCGGCGCGGTCTTCACCGCCGTCGTCAACTCGTCGACCGCCACGCTCGGCGTGGTCATCGCACTGGCCTCGCAGGGGCTGATGCCGCTGCACGCCGGCATCGCGCTGGTCTTCGGCGCCAACCTCGGCACCACGCTCACCGGAGTGCTGGCCGCCATTGGCCAGCCGCGCGCGGCGCTGCACGCCGCGGTCGGGCTGGTGGCCTTCAAGCTGGTGCTGGTGCTGGTCTGGCTGCCGCTGATGGGCCCGCTCGAGGCGATCACGCGCGCGGTGTCACCCAGCGCGCCGGGCCTGGCGCCGACCGCGCAGCTGGCCTACGAGGTGCCGCGGCAGGTCGCCAACGTGCACCTGATCGTCAACCTGAGCACGGTGCTGCTGCTGCTGCCGTTCACCCACCTGTTGGCCAAGCTGATCGTGCGCGTGTTCGGCGAGGAGCCGAAGGCCCGGGACGCCGATGCGCTGGCGCCGGCCTTGAACGCGGTGCTGTTCGAAGTGCCGCCGCTGGCGGCCGATGCGGCGCGGCGCGAGGTGTGCCACCTGGGCGAGCGCGTCGCCGCACAGGTGGACGCCGTGATTCCCGCCATCCTGGACGGCCGGCATGCCGCCTTCGATGCCGCGCAGGCGACGGAACGCCTGATCGATGCGCACCACGCCGAAATCGTCGGCTTCCTGGAAAAACTGCTGCAGCCGGACATGCCACGCGATGTCTGCCGCTCGGCCATCGATCTGGTCGAAGCCGCGGAGTATCTGGAATCGATCGGCGATCTGATCGACAAGGAGATGATCCCGCTGTGCCGGCGTCAGGCCGCGCGCGGCACCCTCATCGGAGCGCAGGCGCGCGAACATCTGCGCGCCCTGGCCGCAGCGGTCGGCGGCGAGTTGCGGCGGGCGTTGCGCGCAGTGGCCGATGCAGACCCGGCGCTGGCCCGCGCCGTGCTGGATGCCAAGCCGCAGGTGCGCCAGCTGGAGCGTGCGGCCATCGATTTCCAGATCGAAGCGCCGTTGGCCGACGACCCCCAGCGCCCGCTGCCGAATGCCTTCGAACGCGAGCTGACGGAATCGCTGCGCCGCATCTACAGCCTGGTCCGCCGCTTCGTGCGCGCAGGCACCGGTGCGCAGCGGCAGGCTGAAAGCACGTGAAGCCTGACTCGGCTACAGCGACTTCTTCAACCAGGCGCCGAGCTCGCCGACGAGGCCGCGGCGAAACGCCAGCACGCACACGACGAAGATCACGCCCTGCACCACCGTGACCCAGGCGCCGAGCTGCGCCAGGTAGTTCTGCATGGTGATGATCACCGCGGCGCCGACCACCGGGCCGAACACCGTGCCCATGCCGCCGAGCAGCGTCATCAGCACCACCTCGCCTGACATCGACCAGTGCACGTCGGTCAGCGACGCCAGCTGGAAGACGATGGCCTTGGTCGCGCCGGCCAGGCCGGCGAGGGTGGCGCTGAGCACGAAGGCCAGCAGCTTGAAGCGGTCGGTGTCGTAGCCCAGCGAGATGGCGCGCTGCTCGTTCTCGCGGATGGCCTTGAGCACCTGGCCGAAGGGCGAGTGGATGGTGCGGTAGATGACCGCGAAGCCGAACAGGAAGATGACCAGCACGAACGGGTACATCGCCGCCGGGCTGTCCAGCGGGATGAGGCCGAACAGCCGGCCGCGCGGCACGGCCTGGATGCCGTCCTCGCCGCCGGTGAACGGCGCCTGCAGGCTGAAGAAGAAGACCATCTGCGCCAGCGCCAGCGTGATCATCGCGAAGTAGATGCCCTGGCGCCGGATCGCCAGCTGGCCGACCAGCAGGCTCAGCAGCGCGGCGCAGGCGGTGCCGAACAGCACCGACAGCTCCGGCGTCAGACCCCAGACCTTGGCCGCATGGGCCGAGGCGTAGCCGGCCGAGCCGAGGAACATCGCGTGGCCGAAGGACAGCAGACCGCCGAAGCCGAGCAGCAGGTTGAAGGCGCAGGCGAAGAGCGCGAAGCACATCACCTTCATCAGGAACACCGGATACACCACCACCGGTGCCAGCACCAGGAAGGCCGCCATGACGATGAAGGCGGTGCGGTGGGTGCGCCGCTCGTCGGCGCGCTGCAGCGCCGCGTTGGGTGAGGCAGGGGCGCCGTTGCTCATTTCTGCGTCCCGAACAGGCCTGCCGGCCGCACCAGCAGCACGATGGCCATGATGATGAAGATCACGGTGCTCGAGGCCTCCGGATAGAAGACCTTGGTCAGGCCTTCGATCAGGCCCAGGCCGAAGCCGGTGAGGATCGAGCCGAGGATCGAGCCCATGCCGCCGATCACCACCACGGCGAAGACGACGATGATCAGGTCGGCGCCCATCTGCGGGCTCACCTGGTACACCGGCGCGGCCATCACGCCGGCCAGCGCGGCCAGGGCGACGCCGAAGCCGTAGGTCAGTGTGATCATGCGCGGCACGTTGATGCCGAAGGCCTGCACCAGCTGCGGGTTCTCGGTGGCCGCGCGCAGGTACGCGCCGAGCTTGGTGCGCTCGATCATGTACCAGGTCGACAGGCAGATGACCAGCGACGCACCGATGATCCAGGCGCGGTAGTTGGGCAGGAACATGAAGCCCAGGTTCTGCCCGCCCTGCAGTTGCGACGGGATCGCATAGGGCTGGCCGGACGAGCCGAATTCGTTGCGGAACAGCCCCTGGATGATCAGCGCCAGCCCGAAGGTCAGCAGCAGGCCGTACAGGTGGTCCAGCTTGTACAGCTTGGACAGCATCAGCTTTTCGATGGCCACGCCGAACGCGCCGACGACGAGCGGTGCGATCAGTAGCGACCACCAGTAGCCGACGCCCAGCTTGTTCAGCAGCAGGTAGGCGACGAACGCGCCCATCATGTACTGCGCACCGTGGGCGAAGTTGATGATGTTCAGCAGGCCGAAGATCACCGCCAGCCCGAGCGACAGCAGCGCATAGAACGAGCCGTTGATCAGCCCGATCAGCAACTGCCCGAACAGGGCCTGGGTGGGAATGCCGAAGATTTCGGTCATGGTGCTGGCGCCGCGATCAGGGGCGGCGACGCCGCCGCCACCCCTTACGCTGCACTACGGGTTGCTCAGGACTTCTTGGCGACCAGCGGGCAGTCACCCTGGTCGATCGGGCGGAAGGCCTGGTCGGCGGGGATCGTCGCGCGCACCTTCAGGTAGTCCCACGGCCCCTTCGATTCCGACGGCTTCTTCACCTCGACCAGAAGCGCCTGGTGGATCTTGCGGCCGTCGGCGCGGATCAGGCCCTTGCCGAACAGCGGGTCGTCGGTGGGCAGCTCCTTCATCTTGGCCACGACCTTGGTGCCGTCGTCGGTCTTCGCCGCGTCCACCGCCTTCAGGTAGTGCAGCACCGACGCGTAGACGCCGGCCTGCACCATGGTCGGGTACTTGCCGCCGCTGGCCGCGACGAAGCGCTTGGTCCAGGCGCGGGTCTGGTCGTTCAGGTCCCAGTAGAAGGTGGTGGTGAAGACCAGCCCCTGCGCGATCGGCAGGCCCAGGCTGTGCACGTCGGTGATGAACATCAGCATGCCGGCCAGGTTCTGACCGCCCTTGACGATGCCGAACTCCGCCGCCTGCTTGATCGAGTTGATGGTGTCGCCGCCGGCATTGGCCAGGCCGATGACCTTGGCCTTGGACGACTGCGCCTGCAGCAGGAAGGACGAGAAGTCGGTGCCCGGGAACGGCGTGCGTACGCTGCCCAGCACCTTGCCGCCGGCGGCCTTGACCGCGGCGGCGGTGTCGCGCTCGAGCGCGTGGCCGAAGGCGTAGTCGGCGGTGAGGAAGAACCAGCTGTCGCCGCCGGCCTTGGTCAACGCCGTGCCGGTGCCGTTGGCCAGCATCCAGGTGTCGTAGGTCCAGTGCACCGTGTTCGGGCTGCAGGCCTTGCCGGTCAGGTCCGACGAGGCGGTGCCCGAATTCAGCATCACCTTGCCCTTGTCGCGCGTGATCTGGTTGACCGCCAGGCCCACCGACGAGGTCGGCACGTCGGCGATGACGTCGACCTTGTCGACGTCGAACCAGGTGCGTGCGATGGTCGAGCCGACGTCGGGCTTGTTCTGGTGGTCGGCCGAGACGATCTCGACCTTCATGCCCTTGGCGGCGGCGCCGAAGTCCTCGACCGCCATCTTCGCGGCGACCACCGAGCCGGGGCCGGCGATGTCGGCGTACAGGCCCGACATGTCGTTCATCACGCCGATCTTGATCACGCCATCGGAGACTTGCGCCTGGGCCGCGGCAGCGCCGAGGCCGCAGGCCGCGGCGACCAGGGTCGAGAGGAGATTGCGCTTCAGTTTCATGTCAGCCCTTTCAGTTGCTATCCAATTCCGGCGCTGATCGCCGGTTCCGTTCAAACCCCTAACACCTCGTGCAGCATGTGCTGCTTGGCCTGCAGCTCGGCCGCGGCGAAGGTCTCGATGACCTGCCCGTGCTCGATCACGTAGAAACGGTCGGCCAGCGGCGCTGCGAAGCGGAAGTTCTGCTCGACCATGACGATCGTCAGCCCCTTCTCGCGCAGCGTGCGGATCGCGCGGCCCAGCGCCTGCACGATCACCGGCGCCAGGCCTTCGCTGATTTCGTCGAGCAGCAGCGTGCGCGCGCCGGTGCGCAGGATGCGCGCCACCGCCAGCATCTGCTGCTCGCCGCCCGACAGGCGCCCGCCGGGGCTGGCGCGGCGCTCCTTCAGGTTCGGGAACATGGCGTAGATCTCGTCCACGCTCATGCCGCCGCTGGCCACCGGCGGCGGCAGCAGCAGGTTCTCTTCGCAGCTCAGGCTGGCGAAGATGCCGCGCTCCTCGGGGCAGTAGCCCAGCCCCAGGTGCGCGATGCGATGCGGCGCCAGGCCCACCGCTTCGCTGCCGTTGATCATGATCGAGCCGCTGCGCCGGCCCACCAGGCCCATGATGGCCTTCAGCGTCGTGGTGCGGCCCGAACCGTTGCGGCCGAGCAGCGTCACCACCTCGCCTTTGTTCACCTTCAGGTCGATGCCATGCAGGATGTGCGATTCGCCGTACCAGGCGTGCACGTCGGACAGGCGCAAGAGCTCGGTACTCATCGTTCGGCGCTCTCCACGCACGCACCGACCCATCGCGCGACCGCCGCGGATCCGGCTGTGCCGGTCCGCCAGCGGTGCCCCCTCGAGGGGGCGGCCGAAGGCCGTAGGGGGTGGGCCGTTTCAGCCATGGGCACCTTGCAATTCAGCCGCCTCGCTGCCCATGTAGGCCTCCAGCACTTGCGGATTCTTCGACACCTGTTCGTAGGGGCCTTCGGCGATGACGCTGCCGCGCGCCAGCACGGTGATGGTGTCGGCGATCGACGAGACGACGTTCATGTTGTGCTCGACCATCAGCACAGTGCGGTTGGCCGCGACCTTCTTGATCAGCTGCGTGACCAGCTCGACGTCCTCGTGGCCCATGCCCTGCGTCGGCTCGTCCAGCAGCATCATCTTCGGCTCCATCGCCAGCGTGGTGGCGATCTCCAGCGCGCGCTTGCGGCCGTAGGGCAGCTCCACCGTCACCACGTCGGCCACGTCGCGCAGGCCGACGGTGACGAGCAATTCCAGCGCGCGCCCGTTCAGCGCATCGAGCACCTTTTCGGAGCGCCAGAACTGGAACGACACACCCAGGCGGTGCTGCAACGCCACGCGCACGTTCTGCATCACCGTCAGGTGCGGGAAGGTGGCCGAGATCTGGAACGAGCGGATCACGCCGCGGCGCGCGATCTGCGCCGGCTTCTCCTTCGTGATGTCGTGGCCCTCGAACAGGATCTGCCCGCGCGTGGGCACCAGGAACTTGGTCAGCAGGTTGAAGCAGGTGGTCTTGCCGGCGCCGTTGGGGCCGATCAGCGCATGGATTTCGCCGCGCTTGACGCGCAGGTTCACGCCATCGACGGCGACGAAGCCCTTGAACTCCTTGACGAGGTCGCGGGTCTGCAGTATGTAAACGTCGTCGGTCATCGAGGTGGTACGGCGAAATTGCGGCGCAGTGTAGCGGCTGCTTTCGCCAGCGCTACGAGGGCTCACCCCAATCGGATCGCCAGCGTGCCGGCGACGGCCAGCGCCACCGCGGTCAGCACGCGGCGGTCTGCCGGCTCCTTCAGCACGAACAGCGCGATCAGCGTGGCGAACACCGCGCTGGTGTCGCGCAGCGCCGCGCCGAGCGCGATCGGCGCGTGTGTCCACACCCACAGGATCAGCCAGTACGACAAGGTGGCCGGTGCCGCCATGGCCAGCGCGCGCGGCCATTGCGGGCGCAGATCGGCAGCGCGCAGGCCGCGGCGATGCTGCCAGGCGGTCCACAGCAGCGCGTTGGCGATGGCCAGCGTGCAGCCGTAGGCCAGCGCCGAGCCGGCGCTGCGCACACCTTGCGCATCGCAGACCACGTAGCCGGCGGTGAAGACCGCGGCCGCCAGCGTCCATGCCAGGGCAGGGCGCGGCAGCGCAGCGTCGCCACGCGCCAGCAGCAGCACCGCCGCGCTGACCAGCACGATACCCAGCAGCCCGGCCGGCCGCGGCCATTCACCGGCCACCACCGCAGCCAGCGGCAGCACGAGCAGCACCGACGACGCGCGCGAGATCGGGTAGACGACGCCGAAGCCGCCCTGCGTGTAGGCGCGCAGGGTCGAGCCCACCGCGCCCATGCCGAACAGCATCGACGCCGCCATCCATGGCCATGCCGCGGCCGCGGGCCAGCCGGTCCAGGCCAGCACCGGCAACGCCAGTGCCGCCGAGCCGAGCATCTGGCCGGTCATCGCCAGCGGCGGGCTCGGGCTGGCCTTGATCGCCGCGTTCCAGCCTGCATGCAGCGCCGCGCTGAGCAACGCCGCGGCGACGAGCATGCCATCCACGGTCAGCGCAACTCGCGATAGAAGAAGGTGGTCGCGCACAGGCCGCCGTGCGGCAGCAGCGCGTTGCCGGGCACCGTGCCGCAGCGCTGCCAGCCCCCGCGCGCCTTCGGCAGCGACAGCGGATGCATGAAGCCGACCGATGCGCCGCCGGCGACGCAGTCGATCGGCAACTGCGCCAGCGCGTCGATCTCGGCGGCAGCGGGCTGCAGCAAGCGGTGCGTCGTCGTCGGCATCTCGTCACCTCCCGGGTCCGGCTTCGCTGCACAGCACGACCGCGTAGCGTGCCGTCCGTGCACCCGGGTTGTGGTAGCCGATCGGCCGGTCCAGCCGCATCGCCAGGCAATCGCCCGACTGCAGCCGATGCACCTGCTCGCCCAGCGTCAGCTCGATGCAGCCGTCGAGCACCCACACCTGCTGCCACCGTCGCGGCCGCCTGGCGCCGGTTTGATAGGCGACGCGCGCGCCCGGCGGAAAGTGGACCTCGACGACCTGGATCGGCGAAGCCACGCCGGCCGGTGAGACATTGCGCCGCAGGTAGCCGGACGCCGGGTCGCGCCACAGCGGCTGGTCGGCGCGCCGCGACAACGCTTCGGGCAGCGGTGGCGGCGCATCGAACAGCGTGGCCAGCGACACGCCCAGGCCGACCGACAGCTTCTCCAGCACGACGGCGGTCGGGCTGCTCTCACCGCGTTCGATCAGCGAGATCATCGAGCGGCTGACGCCGCTGCTTGCGGCCAGTTCGTCCAGCGACAGGCCGCGCTGCTGGCGCAGCTCGCGCACGCGGGCGGCAATGCGATCGGCCAACGGGGATGGCGCATCCTGCATGGTGGACGAATCGTCCATCAAGCTGGATGAGCGGTCAAGCTCGTCGACGGTAGCGCTGTCATGTGACTAGAATGAGGCATGACCACCGATACGCCCCTGACACGCCGTCGCCGCGGCAGCGGTGCGGTGACGCTGCACGACGTTGCCAAGCTCGCCGGTGTGGCGCCGATCACCGCATCGCGCGCGCTGAACACGCCGCAGCAGGTGTCGGCCGAGGTGCTGCGCAAGGTCGGCGAGGCGGTCGCGCGCACCGGCTACGTGCCCAACCGGCTGGCCGGCGGGCTGGCGTCCAGGCGCAGCCGCTTGGTTGCCGCCGTGGTGCCGACGATCGCCGGGCCGGTGTTCCTGGAGACCGTGCAGTCGCTGACCGAAGCGCTGGCCGAGCACGGCTACCAGCTGATGTTGGGGCAGGCCGGCTACGGCGGCGGCCGCGAGGACGCGCTGCTCGAAGCGATCATCGGCCGCCGCCCCGACGGCATCGTGCTCACCGGCATCCTGCACTCGGCCGAAGGCCGGCGCCGCTTGCTGGCCAGCGGCATTCCGGTGGTCGAGACCTGGGACCTGACGCCCACGCCGATCGACATGCTGGTCGGGTTTTCGCACGCCGAGGTTGGCCGCGCGGTGGCCGCGCATCTGCACACGAAAGGGCGGCGCCGGCTGGCGGTGGTGGCCGGCGACGACGAGCGTGCGCGGCGGCGCACCGATGCATTCAGCGCCGCGGCGCTGGCGCTGGGGCTGACCAGGCCGGCGGTGGTGGCCGTGCCCGCGCCGACCACGTTGAAGGCCGGCCGCGAGGCGCTGGCCCGGCTGCTGGGCGCTGCGCCCGACATCGATGCGGTGTTCTGCAGCTCCGACCTGCTGGCGCTGGGCGTGCTGACCGAGGCGCGCGTGCGCGCGCTGCAGGTGCCGGGCCAGCTGGCGGTGATCGGCTTCGGGGACCTGGCTTTCGCTGCCGATCTGGCCCCGGCCTTGAGCACGGTGCGCATTCGCGGCGACGCCATCGGCCGCCAGGCGGCGCAGTTCATCGTCGAGCGCGTCGAGGGCCACGACATACCACGGCGGGTGATCGACCTGGGCTTTGCCATCGTCGAGCGCGAGAGCGCTTGATCCGGGTAAACACTGACGATTCCGTTGTTGCCGGAGTTCAGAGGTAGCGCTACCATCGATGACTCTGATGGTAGCGCTACCTCGTGACTTCCAGGTGAACCTGAAGGAGACCCGTTGATGAAGAGACTGCTGAAATCCGCCGCCTCGCTGGCTCTCGGCGTACTGCTCGCCGCCACAGCGCACGCGCAGGACTGGCCGAGCAAGCCGGTGACGCTGGTGGTGCCGTTCCCGCCCGGTGGCGCCACCGACCAGATCGCGCGCGCGATCGGCCCGTCGCTGACCAAGACCTTCGGCCAGACCTTCATCGTCGACAACCGGGCCGGCGCCACCGGCACCATCGGTGCAGGCGCCGTCAAGCGTGCGGCGCCCGATGGCTACACCTTCCTGGTCACCTCGCTCGGGCCGCTGGTCATCGTGCCGCACCTGCTGAAGGGCCTGACCTACGACGCGCTGAAGGACTTCGACCACATCACCGTGGCCGTGCAGGCGCCGAACGTGCTGGTGGTGCCCGAAAAGAGCCCGTTCAAGTCGGTGGCCGAGGTGGTGGCCTACATGAAGGCCAACCCCGGCAAGATGACCTTTGCGTCGTCGGGCAACGGTTCGAGCGACCACCTGACGGCCGAAGTCTTCTGGCTGGAAAGCGGCACCAACGGCGTGCACGTGCCCTACAAGGGTGGCGGGCCGGCCGTGCAGGACCTGCTCGGCGGCCAGGTCGACGCGTCGTTCCAGAACGTCAACACCGTGTTCCAGCACATCAAGTCGGGCAAGCTGCGGCCGCTGGCCGTCACCGGCACCAAGCGCTCGCCGGTGCTGCCCGATGTGCCGACCGTCGCCGAGGCCGGCGTGCACAACGTCGACGTCTATTCGTGGCAGGCGGTGGTCGCGCCGAAGGGCTTGCCGGCCGACATCCGCGCCAGGTTCCAGGCCGGCGTGATCGCGGCGCTGAACGAGCCGCAGGTCAAGCAGCAGTTCACCGCGATGGGCCTGGAGATCGTCGGCAACACGCCCGAGCAGTTCGCCGCCTTCCAGCAGCAGGAGTACGCGCGCTGGAAGCGCGTGATCGAGCTGCGCAAGATCACCGCGGATTGATCAGGCCCACCCGCTACGGCCTTCGGCCCCTCGAGGCGGCGCCGCTGGCGGCCCGGCAAAGCCGGTGCCGCGGCGGCGGCTCGAAGGGTTGCGCTAGTCGAACTGCTTGCACTGACTGGACTCACGCCATGCCATCGACACCCACCATCACCGCGCTGCGCGCGGTTCCGGTCGCCGGCCGCGACAGCATGCTGATGAACCTCAGCGGCGCGCACGGGCCGTTCTTCACGCGCAACCTGCTGATCCTGACCGACAGCGCCGGGCGCACCGGTGTCGGCGAGGTGCCCGGCGGCGAGAAGATCCGCCAGACGTTGCAGGACGCGGCCGCGCTGGTCGTCGGCCAGCCGCTGGGCGCGTATCGACGCTTGCTGCAGCAGATGCAGGCGGCCTTCGCCGACCGCGACAGCGGCGGCCGCGGGCTGCAGACCTTCGACCTGCGCACCACGATCCACGCGGTCACCGCGGTCGAAGCGGCGCTGCTCGACCTGCTCGGCCAGCATCTCGATGTGCCGGTGGCGGCGCTGCTCGGCGAAGGCCAGCAACGCGACGCGGTGGAGATGCTCGGCTACCTGTTCTACGTCGGCGACCGCAGGAAGACCGACCTGCCCTACGCCGCAGACCCGGGCGCCGACAACGCCTGGTTCCGTGTGCGTCACGAGGCGGCGATGACACCCGAAGCGGTGGTGCGCCTGGCCGAGGCGGCGCGCGAGCGCTACGGCTTCAATGACTTCAAACTCAAGGGCGGCGTGCTGCGCGGCGACGAGGAAGTCGACGCGGTGATCGCGCTGCACGAGCGTTTCCCCGAGGCGCGCGTCACGCTCGACCCCAATGGCGGCTGGCTGCTGAAGGACGCGATCCGCCTGGGCCAGCGCATGCGCGGCGTCGTCGCCTATGCCGAAGATCCGTGCGGCGCCGAGGACGGTTTCTCCGGCCGCGAGGTGATGGCCGAGTTCCGCCGCGCCACCGGCTTGGCCACGGCGACCAACATGATCGCCACCGACTGGCGCCAGATGGTGCATGCGCTGTCGCTGCAGTCGGTCGACATCCCGCTCGCCGACCCGCACTTCTGGACGATGGCCGGCTCGGTGCGCGTCGCGCAGACCTGCCGCGACTGGGGCCTGACCTGGGGCTCGCACTCGAACAACCACTTCGATGTCTCGCTGGCCATGTTCACGCATGTCGGCGCGGCCGCGCCGGGCAAGGTGACGGCGATCGACACGCACTGGATCTGGCAGGACGGCCAGCGCCTGAC
>DAORHX010000063.1:0-13924 GCA_035438245.1 Rubrivivax sp. | reverse complement strand
TGGCAGCGCCAGTTGCTCGACTACATCGACCGCTCGGGCGGCGACCCCGCCGCGCTGGCGCAGCTGCCGGCGCAGCGCGCCAGCGGCACGCTGCGCTCCGCACGCATCACCTTCACCGCGCTGGATGTCGAGGCCAGTGCCGCCGAACGCGACGGCTTCGACGTGCACGGGCAGCTGCTCGGTGCGCTGCACGCCGCCGGCGGCGAACCCTACCTGTTCATCGTCGGCATCGTGCAGCGCGCGGGCTACCGGCCGACGGCGCTGGTCGACATCCGGCTGGTGGCGCTGAGCCTCGAGGGCGGTTCGGCGCAGTGGGCGATCGGCGACGGCGACGCGCAGGCGCTGCAGCGCTACCGCAGCTTGCTCGACGCATCGACCGCACTGCGCTTCCCGGCCGACAAGGACCGCTTCGAGCGCGCGCCGTGTGCGCCGCGGCTGTGCGTCGAGGAGCGGCTGACGTCGGCGCGCTGGAGCGTCGATGCGCAGAGCCCGGCCGCGGCCACGACGTCGCCGTAGCGCAGCCGGCGCCACCTCATGACCTCGCAGGTCATGGCAGCGCGCAGGGCGCTCGGCTATCGTGCCGACCCATGCACACGCCACTACCGGTCGGCCTGCAGCTGCGCGAATGGCGCCAGCGGCGCCGCTTGAGCCAGCTCGACCTGGCCGGCCACGCCCAGGTGTCGACGCGCCACCTCAGCTACATGGAGACCGGACGCGCGCTGCCCAGCCGCGAGATGGTGCTGCGGCTGGCCGACCGGCTGGAGGTACCGCTGCGCGAGCGCAACCGGCTGCTGACCGCCGCCGGCTACGCACCGCTGTACCGCGAGCATGCGCTGGCCGACCCCGAGATGCAGGCGCCGGCGCAGGCGGTGCAGCGGGTGCTGAAGGCCCACGAGCCCTACCCTGCGCTGGCCGTCGACCGCCACTGGACGATGGTTGGCTGCAACCGCATGGTGCCGCTGCTGCTGGCCGAACTGCCGCAGGAGCTGGTGGCGGCACCGCTGAACGTGCTGCGGCTGAGCCTGCATCCGCGCGGGCTGGCACCGCGCATCGTCAACCTCGGCCAATGGCGCGCGCACCTGCTGCACCGGCTGCAGCAACAGGTACGTGCCAGCGGCGACCCGACGCTGGCCGCGCTGGCCGAGGAACTGAGCGGCTTTCCGGGGCCGCCCGACGGCGCGTGCGCGCCGCACGACGAGGTCTACGTGCCGCTGCGGCTGCGCACCGCCGCCGGCGTGCTGAACCTGATCAGCATCATCACGGTGTTCGGCACGCCGACCGACATCACGCTGTCGGAACTGGCCTTGGAGACCTTCTTCCCGGCCGACGAGCAGACCGCCACCACGCTGCGCCGGCTGGCCGAGGCGGCGCAACCCGTCGGGTAGCATGCGCGCACCGTGCGGCCACCCGGCCGCACGCCAGACGGAGTCGCGAATGCAGGTGCTGTGCCTCGACATGGAAGGCGTGCTGGTCCCCGAGATCTGGATCGAGTTCTCCAAGCGCACCGGCATTGCCGAG
The DNA here is from genome assembly GCA_035438245.1 of Rubrivivax sp. Classification (GTDB taxonomy): domain Bacteria; phylum Pseudomonadota; class Gammaproteobacteria; order Burkholderiales; family Burkholderiaceae_C; genus Rubrivivax. The sequence continues at coordinate 12,406 of DAORHX010000063.1, read as the reverse complement.
TTCTCGCGCACCACGCGCGACGAGCCCGACTACGACAAGCTGATGCGCTGGCGCATCGCGCTGCTGGCCCAGCACGGGCTGAAGCTGCCCGACATCCAGGCCGTCATCGCCGGCATGGGCCCACTGCCCGGCGCACGCGAGTTCCTCGACGAGATGCGCGAGCGCTTCCAGGTGGTGATCCTGTCGGACACCTTCTATGAGTTCGCCGACCCGCTGATGCGCCAGCTCGGCCGGCCGACGCTGTTCTGCCACCGGCTGCAGGTCGATGGCGACGGCCGCGTGCGCGACTACAAGCTGCGCCAGCCCGACCAGAAGCGCCGTGCGGTCGAGGCGCTGAAGGGCCTGAACTTCCGCGTCATGGCCGCCGGCGATTCATACAACGACACCGGCATGCTGCTGGCCGCCGACGCGGGCTTCTTCATCCATGCGCCGCCGGCCATCGCTGCGCAGTTCCCGCAGTTTCCTGTCACGCACAGCTATGCGGAGTTGAAGGCGGCGATCGACGCTTCGGCCGCCGGCTGAGCGGCGACGGCGCTCAGCCGGCGCGATGTCCTCGTGGATGCACAGGAAGTTGCCTTCGCTGTCGTCCGCCCTGGTGCCCTCGGGCTGGGGGAACAGCGCGAGCGTGCTGCCGCCCACGGCCTAGACGAACTTGCCGTCGGGCTTGAAGCCGCCGGGCCGCAGCCCCAGGCAGCCTTCGTAGAAGCTGCGCGCGCGGTCCATGTCCTTGACCGGCAGCATCGTGGTGACAGCGGAATCGATCAGCGGGGGCCCTCCCTTCGCACGATGCACGCCGGCGGCACCAGGCGCAGCGGGCACACGCGCAGCTTGTGCCTGCGGCGGCCGGGCCGCCAGCCTGACGTCGCGCGGACCGCGGCATGAGCTCACCGATCGCGACCGCACTGCTCGCCGCCGCCCGCGAGCAGTCGCGCACGCTCGCTGCGCTGCGCTTCGCGCCGCCGGTGGCGCATGTCTACGACCCGCTGCAGTACGCCTTTGCGCCCTACCAGGCCTACGTCGAGCGCTATGGCGCGACACGCAAGCGTGTCGTGCTGCTCGGCATGAACCCGGGGCCCTTCGGCATGATGCAGACCGGCGTGCCTTTCGGCGAAGTGGCGGCGGTGCGCGACTGGATGGGCATCCGCGCGCCGGTCGAGCGCCCGGCGCGGCAGCACCCGAAGCGGCCGATCGAAGGCTTCGACTGCCGGCGCTCCGAGGTCAGCGGGCGGCGCCTGTGGGGCTGGACCGCGCTGCGCTTCGGCAGCGCCGAGGCCTTCTTCGGCGAACACTTCGTGCTCAACTACTGTCCGCTGGTGTTCCTCGAAGCCTCGGGGCGCAACTTCACGCCCGACAAGCTGCCGGTGGCCGAGCGCCGCGCCGTCACCCAGGCCTGCGACCGCCACCTCGCCGCGGCGCTGTACGCGCTGCAGCCCGAATGGGCGATCGGCATCGGCGGCTTCGCCGAACGCTGCCTGCGCGCGGTGCTCGGGGGCGATGGCGTCGACTCGACGCTGGCGCGGCGCGTGCAGGTGGCGCAGATCCTGCACCCGAGCCCGGCCAGCCCGGCGGCGAATCGCGGCTGGGCCGAAGCGGTCGACCAGAAGCTGGCGACGATCGGCCTGACGCCCTGAGCACGAGCAACTCGCGGTTCCCGGCGCTTCTGAGACGTTCGGTGTCGGGGGCTTCCACGGCATGCTTGCGACCACCGCCGACGTAGGTTCAGCGAACTGGTTGGCCGGAACCCCGACAGCTGCGCCGACGCGCAGTCGAGCGCTGCCTGAGATGCGCGCAGCGCTTGAATTTGTAGTACGTTTGCACTACGATGATCCAATGAAAACCGCCGTCATTCCTCAAGTCCGTGTCGAGCCGCAATTGCGTGCCGATCTTGATTCCGTCCTGCTGCCCGGCGAGACGCTGACGGATTTCGTCGAGGAATCGGTGCGTCGCGCCGTAGAGTTCCGTCGCGTGCAAACCGACTTCGCCGCACGTTGCGACGCTTCGTTGGCCACGTACGAGCGTACGGGGATTTCCATCCCGTCGGACGTCGTCCTGTCAAAGTTGGAGGCAAAGGTCGCCGCACGGGTGAGGCAGCTTCGAAAGTGACGTACAAGGTCGAGTTCACCCCTGAGGCGGCTGCAGACCTGGACCGCTTGTTCGATTTCCTGCTGGACCGAGCCGAGACCGTCGAAGATGCGATGCTCGCCCACGAGGCGGTCGCGGTCATCCGCGAGGTCGCCGACAGGCAGCTGTCGATGACGCCCTACAGCTATCGCAAAGTCGGCAAGCGCCCGACATTGCGCGAACTCATCGTCCCGTTCGGCTCCACCGGATACGTCCTTCGTTTCGACATACGCACCCCGGAGCTGGTCCTCGTCGTCGGTGCGCGCCACCAGCGCGAAGAGGACTACCACTGATCAGCCGAGATCGTGCACTTGGCTGAACCGGGCTGCCGCCTGAGAGCAGGCGCGCTATCTACTTCATGCCCAGCTCGGCCAGACCCTCGACCAGGCGCGCCCGGGCCGCCGAGAAGCGCGGAAAGTCGCCGCTCAGGCGGCGCACGACAAGTGAGCGCTGTCCTCGTCATCTTGGCACTGGCGTCGACCTCGCCGAGAAGGCGTCGGCCGATCGCCGATGGGCAGAGGAAACGTCATGAGATTCGCACATCGGCAGCGCTTCAACGAAATCACGCTCGGGTGGGACAGTCGAAGCGCTACATGCTCCCACCGTCGAAGCTGGGCGTGGCGTGTCCTGCAGCTGCGCGGCCTATGCGGCAGGTCACTGAGGAGGTCCGGGACGATCAGACGCCGAGCGATTCTTCACCTCGTTCTTTCGCTTGCGCCAGCCCCGGTTCTCGCCGCGGCTTCCACCGACAACGCGCTGCGATCTTCAGTCGACAACACCTCGCCGCCTGGGCACGGCGGGGTATCTCGATCCCCATCTCAATGAGAAAAGGGGTCGCGAACGCTACGGCCAGCTCCCGGTCAAGGACGGGCACTACACGCGGGAGATCGATCGGTCGGGGATCTTCAGCCGTTGGCGATTGGGCGGCGACGTCTGGCGGGTTCAGCAATGGATCGACAGCGCGCCCCGATCGGCTGAATTCATCAAGGCGGAGGGCCTTTGATCGGCTCGCCACTTCGGTGTCGTGGTGACGAGGTTCGGTCGAAGTGAGACCGCCAACACCGGTCATTGGCCGAGGTCCGCTTGTGGCCGAGATGAGTGGTCCTCAGGTCGGGTTTGAACGTCGCCGAAGCGCCGCAAACACGTGCACGTTCCCCGACCTTCGACAGCGAATCAGCCCAACGCCCGGCGCGCGATGTGGAACATGCGCATCCAAGGGCTCGGCGCGGCGGCATCGCCGAGCGTCCAGCTCAGCTGCACGTTGCGGAACACCCGCTCGGGGTGCGGCATCAGCACCGTGAAGCGGCCGTCGGCGGTGGTCACCGCGGTCAGGCCGTCGGGGCTGCCGTTCGGGTTGGCCGGATAGGCTTCGGTCGGTTTGCCGGCCGCATCGACGAAGCGCATCGCACGCTGCACCGCCGCGGCATCGCCGCGCTGCGAGAAGTCGGCGAACCCCTCGCCATGCGCCACCGCGATCGGCAGGCGGCTGCCGGCCATGCCGCTGAAGAACAGGCTCGGGCTGTCCAGCACCTCGACCATCGACAGCCGCGCTTCGAACTGCTCGCTCTTGTTGCGCGTGAACTTCGGCCAGGCTTGCGCGCCGGGGATGATGGGCGCGAGCGCGGCCATCATCTGGCAGCCGTTGCACACGCCCAAAGCGAGCGTGTCGCTGCGGTAGAAGAAGGCGGCGAACTGTTCGGCCAGCTTGGGGTTGAACAGGATCGATCGCGCCCAGCCCTCACCCGCGCCCAGTGTGTCACCGTAGCTGAAGCCGCCGCAGGCGACGAAGGCCTGGAACATGTCGAGCCGCGCGCGCCCGCTGTGCAGGTCGCTCATGTGCACGTCGAAGGCGTCGAAGCCGGCCAACGCCATCGCATAGGCCATTTCGACATGGCTGTTCACGCCCTGCTCGCGCAGGATCGCCACCTTGGGCCGCGTCTGCATCACGGCCGGTGCTTCCAGCGGGTCGAAGCTCAATGCCAGGTGCAACCCGGCATCGTCGTCGGCACCTGCCGCTGCGTGTTCGGCATCGGCGCAGTCGGGGTTGTCGCGCAGACGTGCGATGCGCCAGCTCACCTCGTCCCAGGCCTGCTGCAGCTCGCGCAGCGGTGCGCTGAACACCGCCTTGGCGTCGCGCCAGACCTCGACCATGCGCTTGGGGTTGGTCTTGCCGATGGCATGGCTGTGGCGCCCCAGGCCGTGCTTGCGCAGCGTGGCGAAGACCGCGTCGCGCTGGTCGCGCGGCACCTGCAGCACCACGCCCAGTTCCTCGTTGAACAGCGCCTTCAAGGTGACTTCGTTGCGGCGCTCGCCGATCTGCGTGGCCCAGTTCTTCGAGTCGCCGTACTCGGCACGGCTGTCGGCGATGCCGTCGCTTTCGGTCACCAGCAGGTCGACGTTCAGGCTGACGCCGCGCTGGCCGGCGAAGGCCATCTCGCACACGCAGGCCCACAGCCCGCCGTCGCTGCGGTCGTGATAGGCCAGCAGTTGCCCGGCATTGCGCAGCTCGTGCAGCGCCGCAGCCAGCGACTTCAGCAATTGCGGATCGTCCAGGTCGGGCACTTCGTCGCCGAAGGCGCCCAGCACCTGCGCCAGCATCGAGCCGCCCAGGCGCATGCGCCCTTGCCCCAGGTCGACCAGGATCAGCGCATCGTCCTGCGGCTGCAGCTGCGGCGTCAGCGTGCCGCGCACGTCGTCCAGCGCGGCGAAGGCGCTGACGATCAGCGACACCGGGGCGGTGACCTGCTTCGTCTGCCCCGCGTCGCTCCACCGCGTGCGCATCGACAACGAATCCTTGCCCACCGGCACGCCGATGCCCAATGCCGGGCACAGCTCCAGCGCCACGGCCTTCACCGTGTCGTACAGCGCCGCGTCCTCGCCGGGTTCGCCGCAGGCCGCCATCCAGTTGCAGCTGAGCTTGATGCGATCGAGTTGCACCGGCGCGGCCAGCAGGTTGGTGATGGCCTCGCCCACCGCCATGCGGCCCGAGGCGGGGGCGTTCAGTGCCGCCAGCGGCGTGCGCTCGCCCATGGCCATCGCTTCGCCGCGCACACCGACGAAGTCGGCCAGCGTCACCGCGCAGTCGGCCACCGGCACTTGCCACGGGCCGACCATCGGGTCGCGGTGGCTCAGGCCCCCCACGGTGCGGTCGCCGATGGTGATCAGGAAGCGCTTCGAGGCCACGGTCGGGTGGCGCAGCACGTCGAACGCTACCTGTTCGAGCTTGACTCCGGTCAGGTCGAGCGCGGCCTCGCGGCGTTGCACGCGCTGCACATCGCGCTGCAGCTTCGGCACCTTGCCCAGCAGCACTTCCATCGGCATGTCGATGAAGCGCTCGCCGCCGGGGCCGTCTTCCAGCACCAGTTCGCGCTCGTCGCGCACCACGCCGACGACGGCGAACGGGCAGCGCTCGCGCTCGGCCATCGCCTGGAACAGCGGCAGGCTGTCGGGCGACACCGCCAGCACGTAGCGCTCCTGGCTCTCGTTGCACCAGATCTCCTTCGGCGCCAGCCCGCTTTCTTCCAGCGGCACGCGCTTCAGGTCGAAGGTGGCGCCGCGCCCGGCGCCGTCCACCAGCTCGGGGAAGGCGTTGCTGATGCCGCCGGCGCCGACGTCGTGGATCGCCAGGATCGGGTTGACTTGGCCCGGCGCGGCGCCCGGCCGCTCCGTAGCCGCGCCGCCCCCCTCGGGGGGCTTGGGGGCTCCAAGACTCCAGCAATGGTTGATGACCTCCTGCGCGCGGCGCTGCATCTCGGGGTTGCCGCGCTGCACGCTGTCGAAGTCCAGCGCCGCGGTGTTGCTGCCCGCGGCCATCGAGCTGGCCGCACCGCCGCCCATGCCGATGCGCATGCCCGGGCCGCCGAGCTGGATGAGCAGCGTGCCGGCGCCGAAGGGCAGCTTGTGCGTCTGCTCCGCGCTGATCGCGCCCAGGCCGCCGGCGATCATGATCGGCTTGTGATAACCGCGATTCACGCCGGCCACGCTCTGCTCGAAGACGCGGAAGTAGCCCCCCAGGTTGGGCCGGCCGAATTCGTTGTTGAAGGCCGCACCACCGAGCGGACCTTCGACCATGATCTGCAGCGCGCTGGCGATGTGCCCGGGCTTGCCGATCGGCGCTTGTTCCCACGGCTCGTTCGTGTCGGGCAGGTGCAGGTTCGACACCGAAAAGCCGGTCAACCCCGCCTTGGGCCGCGCGCCGCGGCCGGTGGCGCCCTCGTCGCGGATCTCGCCGCCGGCGCCGGTGGAAGCCCCCGGGAAGGGCGAGATCGCGGTCGGGTGGTTGTGCGTCTCCACCTTCATCAGCACGTGCGCGACCTCGTCGCGTGCGCCGTAGACCGGCGCGTTGGTGTAGCCCATCGGCGCCCAGCGCTGCACCGGGCCGCCTTGCATCACCGCCGCGTTGTCGTGGTAGGCGACGACGGTGTGCTGCGGCGACGTGGCCTCGGTGTGGCGGATCATGCCGAACATCGACAGCGGCTGGTCCTGCCCGTCGATGCGGAAAGCGGCGTTGAAGATCTTGTGCCGGCAGTGTTCGCTGTTGGCCTGCGCAAACATCATCAGCTCGACGTCGCTGGGGTTGCGCCGCAGCCCGGTGAAGGCACGCACCAGGTAGTCGATCTCGTCGTCGCTCAGCGCCAGGCCGAAGCGCACGTTGGCCTGCTGCAGCGCCGCCACGCCCTGCCCCAGCACGTCGACATGTTCGAGCGGCGGCGCCGCCTGTTCGTCGAACAGGTGGCGCGCGGCCTCGCGCTCGAAGGCCACGGTCTCGGTCATGCGGTCGTGCAGCAGCGCGGCGCACGCGGCCAGTTCATCGGCCGCAAGCGGCTTGCCCGCGCCAAGCAGCCCGCGCTTCAGGCCCAGGCGGTACTCGGTCACGCGTTCGATGCGCTGCACGCCCAACCCGCAGTTGTGCGCGATGTCGGTGGCCTTGCTCGCCCAGGGCGACACCGTGCCCAGGCGCGGCATCACCACCACCAGGGCGCCGTCGGCGTCGCTGGCTGCAGGCTCGCCGTAACGCAGCAGCGCGGCCAGCTTGTCGGCATCGGCCGCGGCCAGCGGCTGCGCGCTGCGCACCCAGTGCACGTGCCGCGCGCTGATGCCCGTCAGTCGATCGCTGATGCCTTGCAGGCGCTGCAGCAGCGCGTGTGCGCGAAACGGCGACAGAGCGTTGCCGCCCTCGAAATGCATGATCTGCAGGGTATGGGAGGACATGGCGCGAGGCAGCGAGGAACGAAGGCGATGGGCGCGCCGCGGTTGGGGAGACCGCGGGCGCGCAGCGCTGATTTTATTGGGCCGATGGGATAATCCCGGCCCATGACGATCACATTGAAGAGCGGCCCGGATATCGACGCCATGCGCCTGGCCGGGCGCCTGGCCGCCGAGGTGCTGGACATGCTGGCCGCGCACGTCAAGGCGGGGGTCTCGACCGAACAACTCGACCGCCTGGCGCATGACCACATCGTGAACGTGCAGCAGGCGGTACCGGCGCCGCTGAACTACGCGCCGCCGGGCTACGTGCCCTACCCGAAGTCGATCTGCACGTCGATCAACCACCAGGTCTGCCACGGCATCCCGAACGAGCGGCCGTTGAAGGACGGCGACATCGTCAACATCGACGTCACCGTCATCAAGGACGGCTGGCACGGCGACACCAGCCGCATGTTCATCGTCGGCGAAGGCTCGATCCAGGCCAAGAGGCTGTGCCAGCTGACCTACGAGGCGATGTGGAAGGGCATCCAGCGCGTCAAGCCCGGCGCGCGGCTCGGCGACATCGGCCACTCGATCCAGAGCTTCTGCGAAGCGCAGGGCTTCTCGGTGGTGCGCGAGTTCTGCGGCCACGGCATCGGCCGCAAGTTCCACGAGGAGCCGCAGGTGCTGCACTACGGCCGCCCCGGCACGCTGGACGAACTGCGGGCTGGCATGGTGTTCACGATCGAGCCGATGGTCAACGCCGGCCGGCGCGAGATCCGCGAACTCGGCGACGGCTGGACCATCGTCACCAAGGACCGCTCGCTGTCGGCGCAGTGGGAGCACACGGTGCTGGTCACCGACACCGGCTACGAACTGCTGACGCTTTCGGCGGGCAGCCCGCCGCCGCCGGCCTTCGTCGCGCAGACCTGACGCCCGGGCCGCCAGCCATGTCGGCGCTGCCGCAGGACACCACGCCCGAAACGCGCAGCGTGGCGACGATGCGCGCACGCTTTCGCGACGGCAAGGCGGCACTGCTCGAACACTTCCGCGAGTCGCGCGCCACCACGCTGGCCGCGAGCCGGCTGACCAAGGCGCTGACGCGCCACGTCGACAGCCAGCTGGTCGAGCTGTGGGAGCACGCGGGCATGCCGGCCGGCGCGGCGCTGGTGGCCGTCGGCGGTTATGGCCGCGCCGAGCTGTTCCCCTATTCGGATGTCGACGTGCTGCTGCTGTTGCCGGACGGCAGCGCGCTGGACACCGGCGATGGCGCCGACCCGCTGCAGGCCGCGGTCGAGGGCTTCCTGCATGCGTGCTGGGACGTCGGGCTGGAGATCGGCTCGTCGGTGCGTACCGTCGACGAATGCGCCGAGCAGGCGCGCCGTGACGTGACGGTGCAGACGGCGATGCTCGAGTCGCGCCTGCTGTGCGGGTCGCGCCGCGTCTACAACGCCTTCCGCCAGGCCACCGACGCGGTGATGGACCCGAAGGCCTTCCTGCGCGCCAAGGTGCTGGAGATGCGCCAGCGGCACGTGAAGTACGAGGACACGCCGTACTCGCTGGAGCCGAACTGCAAGGAAAGCCCCGGCGGGCTGCGCGACCTGCAGCTGGTGATCTGGGTGGCGCGCGCCGCCGGCCTCGGCCGCAACTGGAACGAGCTCGCCGCCAAGGGGCTGATCACGCCGTTCGAGGTCGGCCAGCTGCACAAGCACGAAGGCACGCTGAAGCTCGTCCGCGCGCGGCTGCACCTGATCGCCGGGCGGCGCGAGGACCGGCTGGTGTTCGACCTGCAGACCGCGGTGGCCGAGAGCTTCGGCTACAAGCCGACGCAGGAGCAGCGCGTCTCCGAGGTGCTGATGCACCGCTACTACTGGGCAGCCAAGGCGGTGACCCAGCTGAACCAGATCCTGATGCTGAACATCGAGGAGCGCATCAGCGGCTCGGAAGAAGCGCCGATGCGCCCGATCGACGACCAGTTCCTCGACCGCGGCGGCATGCTCGAGGTGGCGCACGACCGGCTCTATGTCGAGCAGCCGCACGCCATCCTGCGCACCTTCCTCGTCTACCAGCAGACCCCGGGCGTCAAGGGGCTGTCGGCGCGCACGCTGCGCGCGCTGTACAACGCACGCAACCTGATGGACGCCAAGTTCCGCCGCGACCCGGTCAACCGCGCCACCTTCATGCAGATCCTGCGCCAGCCGCAGGGCATCACGCACGCGCTGCGCTTGATGAACCAGACCTCGGTGCTGGGCCGCTACCTGTGGGTGTTCCGGCGCATCGTCGGGCGCATGCAGCACGACCTGTTCCACGTCTACACGGTCGACCAGCACATCCTGATGGTGGTGCGCAACATGCGCCGCTTCTTCATCCCCGAGCATGCGCACGAGTACCCGTTCTGCTCGCAGCTGGCCAGCCAGTGGGACGATCCCTGGCTGCTGTACGTGGCGGCGCTATTCCACGACGTCGCCAAGGGCCGCGGTGGCGACCACTCGGTGCTGGGCGCGGCCGAGGCGCGGCGCTTCTGCCGCGACCACGGCGTGTCGCGCGAGGATTGCGCGCTGATCGAGTTCCTGGTGCTGCAGCACCTGACGATGAGCCGCATCGCGCAGAAAGAGGACCTGAGCGATGTCGAGGTGATCCAGGCCTTCGCGCGGCGGGTCGGCACGCCGCAGCGGCTGGTAGCGCTGTACCTGCTGACCGTGGCCGACCTGCGCGGCACCAGCCCGAAGGTGTGGAACGCCTGGAAGGGCAAGCTGCTCGAGGATCTGTACCGGCTGACGCTGCGCGCGCTGGGCGGCGACAAGCCGAACCTCGACGCCGAGATCGAATCGCGCAAGCAGGAGGCGCGGCAGCTGCTGGCGCTGCATTCGGCGCTGCCCGGCACCGAGGAGGAGCTGTGGAAGACGCTGGACGTCAGCTATTTCGCGCGCCACGATGCCGCCGACATCGCCTGGCACGCGCGCTCGCTGTGGCGCCACCTCGACACGCAGCAGCCGGTGGTGCGGGCACGCCCGTCGTCGGTCGGTGACGGCCTGCAGGTGCTGGTGTATTCGCCCGACTGCCCGGACCTGTTCGCACGCATCTGCGGCTATTTCGACAGCGCCGGCTTCAGCATCCTCGATGCGAAGATCCACACCACGCGCGCCGGCTTCGCGCTCGACACCTTCCAGGTCGTCAGCACGCGCCTCGAGGCCGACGACCCGGCGGCCTACCGCGACCTGATCTCGCTGGTCGAGACGCAGGCGGTGCAGGCGCTGGCCTCCACCGGGCCGCTGCCCGAACCGCGGCGCGGCCGTGTCTCGCGGCGCGTGCGCTCGTTCCCGGTGACGCCGCGCGTCACGCTGCACCCGGACGAGCGCGCGCAGCGCTGGCTGCTCAGCGTCAGCACCAGCGACCGCTCCGGCCTGCTCTATGCGATCGCACGCGTGCTGGCCCGCCACCACATCAACCTGCACCTGGCGAAGGTCAGCACCCTCGGCGAGCGCGTCGAGGACACCTTCCTGGTCGACGGCGCGGTGCTGCAGCACGCGCGCCAGCAGCTGCAGGTGGAAAGCGAGCTGCTCGACGCGGTGGCGCCGGCGTGACGCGGCGATGAGCCTGGCCAGCATCGAGGCCGCCGAGGCCGTCGCCGACGAAGGCCGCTTCGATGCGCTGATCGACGCGCGCTCGCCGGCCGAGTTCGCCGAAGACCACCTGCCCGGTGCCGTCAACTGGCCGGTACTCGACGACGCACAGCGCCATGTCGTCGGCACGCTGTACAAGCAGGTGTCGCCGCTGCAGGCGCGCAAGGTCGGCGCGGCGATGGTCGCGCGCAACATCGCCGACCATCTCGACCGCTGGGTCGCCGACCAGCCGCGCCAGTGGCAGCCGCTGGTGTACTGCTGGCGCGGCGGCGAGCGCTCGGGCACGCTGGCGTGGTTCCTGTCGCAGATCGGCTTTCGCACGGCGCGGCTGCAAGGCGGCTACAAGGCCTTCCGCGCGCTGGTGCGCGCCGAGTTGCAGACCCTGCCGCTGCGCCATCGCTACCAGGTGCTGTGCGGGCGCACCGGCAGCGCCAAGACACGGCTGCTGCATGCGCTGGCCGGCGAAGGCGCGCAGACGCTGGATCTCGAAGGCCTGGCCGGGCACCGCGGTTCGGTGCTCGGCGCACGACCCGGCTGTGCGCAGCCGAGCCAGAAGCGCTTCGACACGCTGTGCTGGCACGCACTGAAGCGCTTCGATGCCGCGCGGCCGGTGTTCGTCGAAGGCGAAAGCCGCAGGATCGGCGCGCTGCGCGTGCCCGAAGCGCTGATCGTGCAGCTGCGCGAGCATGCGCAGTGCATCCACGTCGAACTGGACGATCCGGCACGGCTGCAACTGCTGCTGCAGGACTACGGGCATTTCGCGGCCGATGCCGACGACTTCTGCCGCCGCCTCGACGCACTGGCCGAGCTGCGCGGGCGCGACACCGTCAAGGCCTGGCAGGCGTTGGCGCGCGCCGGCCGCTGGGCCGAGGTCTTCGGCGCGCTGATGCGGCATCACTACGACCCGCTGTACGAGCGCTCCTACCGCAACGGCTACCAACGCGTGGGCCAAGCCAGGCAGCTGCGCCTGAACGATGCCGACGCGCCCAGCCTGCAGGCCGCCGCGCGGCAGCTGCTGGCTGCCGAAGGCGGCAGCGCGACAATGTGACGATGGCTTCCGAAACTGCCCTCGAAGAATCCGCCCGCTGCCAGCTGGCGACCATCGATTACCGCCAACCCTTCCTGTGGCTGGCGGCCGGCTGGCGCGACCTGCTGCGCGCCCCGGGCCCGGGCCTGCTGCACGGGCTGTGCGTCACCGCCTTCGGCCTGCTGCTGCTGGCGCTGGCCTACCGTCACTTCTGGCTGCTGGCCGGAGCCTTCAGCGGTTTCCTGCTGGTCGGGCCGATCGCCGCCACCGGGCTGTACGCGATCAGCCGCGCGCTCGAACAAGGGCGTGAGCCCGGCATGGCGGTGGCGCTGGCCGCCTGGCGTCCGCAGGACCACCGGCTGGTGTCCTTCGGCCTGCTGCTGGCCGCCGCCGGCACCTGCTGGGTCCTGACCTCGGCGTCGCTGATCACCGCCTTCGCGCCGCAGCT
>DAORHX010000062.1:0-14098 GCA_035438245.1 Rubrivivax sp. | reverse complement strand
GGCCTTCGACCAACGGCGCCAGCAGCGCCTGGCGCTGCGCCGCGCTGCCGGCCTTGGCGACGGCCTGCCCGGCCAGCACCACCGTCGGCAGATAGGGTTCGACGACCAGCGCCGCGCCCAGGGCTTCGCTGACCTGCATGAGCTCGGCCATGCCGCCGAAGCCGCCGTTCGCCTCGGGCAGGCCCAGCCCCAGCCAGCCGAACTCGGCGAAGCGCGCCCAGTGCGCCGGGTCGCGGCCGCCCGGCGACGCCATGGCCTTGTTGCGCGCGTCGAAGCCGTATTCGGCACGCAGGTACTTCTGCGCCGCGTCGCGCAGCATCTTCTGTTCGGGAGAGGGATTCAGGTCCACGCTCGGGTGCCTCCGGGGTTCAACGCGACGACGCCATGGCCAGCATGGACTTGGCGAGCACGCTCTTCTGCACTTCGTCGCTGCCGCCGTAGATCGTGCAGGCCCGGGCGAAGGCATGGCGCTCCATCGCGTGCGCGTGGTCCGACCGGGCCAGCGGGCCTTCGGGGTGCCAGGGCCAGGCCTGCTCGGCGCCGACCTCGAGAGCCAGTTCGGCCAGCGTCTGCTGCACGGCCGTGCCCATCAGCTTGAGCAGCGAGGACTCCGGCCCCGGCGCCTTGCCGGCGGCGGTGGACGACAGCACGCGCAGGTTGGTGTATTCGAGCGCCGTCAGGTCGATCTCGGCGCGCGCCAGGCGCAGCGACATCGCCGCATCCTCGCGCAGCGGCCGGCCGCCCCAGCCGCGCTGCCCTGCCGCCCGCAGCAGGTTGGCCAGCGCGGCCTTGGACTCGGCCACGCCGGCGATGCTGGTGCGTTCGTGCGTCAGCAGGTACTTGGCGATCTCCCAGCCCTGCCCCGGCGCGCCGACGAGGTTGCTGCGCGGCACGCGCACGTCGCTGAGGAAGACCTGGTTGAGGTGGTGCTTGCCGTCGATGGAGACGATGGGCCGCACCTCGATGCCCGGCCGGTCCATCTCGATCAGCAGGAAGGAGATGCCTTCCTGCTTGCGCCCGGTCCTTTCCGTGCGCACCAGGCAGAACATGTGGGACGCCCAGTGCGCGTAGGTGGTCCAGATCTTGGAGCCGTTGACGACGTAGTCGTCGCCGTCCGCCGCCGCGGCGCATGACAGCGAGGCCAGGTCGGAGCCCGCGCCCGGCTCGGAGTAACCCTGGCACCACCAGTCCTCGCAGCGCCGGATGCGCGGCAGGTAGCGCGCCTTCTGGGCCTCGGTGCCGAAGGCCATCAACACCGGGCCGAGCATGATCACACCCATGGAGATGCCCACCGGCGCATTGGCCGCGGCGCGCTCCAGGTCGAACAGGTAGCGCTGCGTCGGCGTCCAGCCCGGACCCCCATGTTCCTTGGGCCAGCCGACGACGAGGAACCCGCGATCATCGAGCCGGCGCTGCCAGTGCACGATCTCCTCGCGCTCGAGCATCTGGCCGGTCCGCACCTTGCGGCGCAGCGCTTCGGGCGTGTGCGCGGCGAACCAGTCGCGCACCTCGCGCTGGAAGGCGAGGTCCGCCTCGCTGAAGTTCAGATCCATCGCCGGCCCCGGGCTTCAGATCGAGACGCCGCCGCCGCAGATCAGCACCTGGCCGCTGATGTAGTTCGACTCGGGGGTGCACAGCAGGTACACCGAGCCCGCGGCTTCTTCCGGCGTGCCGCCGCGGCCGAGCGGAATGCTGCGCTCCATCATCGCCAGCAGGTCGGGATTGACGCCGACCTTGATCTTGCGGCCCTCGACATCGATCGACGCATCGCCGCCGGCAGGGGCTTCGGTCAGCCGCGTCTTGATCATGCCGAAAGCGACGGCGTTGACGTTGACCTTGTAGCGGCCCCACTCCTTGGACAGCGCCTTGGTCAGGCCGATGATGCCGGCCTTGCCGGCCGAGTAGTTGGCCTGGCCGGCATTGCCGCCGGTGCCGGCGATCGACGAGATGTTGACCACCTTGCGGAACACTTCCTTGCCGGCATCGGCTTCCACCTTCGCCTGGTGGCGGATGTAGTCGGCCGCGGCGCGCAGGATCTTGAACGGCGCGGTCAGGTGCACGTCGAGAATTGCGTTCCACTGCTCGTCGGTCATCTTCTGCACCACGTTGTCCCAGGTGTAGCCGGCGTTGTTGACGATGATGTCCAGGCCGCCGAAGCCGTCGATCGCGGTCTTGACGAACTTCTCGGCGAAGCCGTCGGCAGTCACGCTGCCGGCGCAGGCCAGCGCCTGGCCGCCGGCGGCGCGGATGTCGGCGACGGTCTGTTCGGCCGGTGCCGGGTCGAGATCGTTGACGACGACCTTGGCGCCCTCGCTGGCGAACTTCATGGCGATGGCGCGGCCGATGCCGCGGCCGGAACCGGAAACGATGGCAACCTTGCCTTCGAGCTTCTTCATGGGGAATCCTTTGCTTGTGTGTAGGGTGGGGGGAAGGGTCGTTCAGTCGAGGGCGATCAGCGCGTCACCGGCCAGGGTGACCTCGCCGCCGGGCTTGGCCGCCGTCAGCTCCACGCGCGCGCAGCGCCTGCCGCGCTCTGCGAGCAGTTCGACGACCTTGCCGCTGCACTGGACGCGGTCGCCCAGGTTCGTGATCGCCGCGAAACGCACGCCGTAGCTGAGGATGCGCCGCTGCGGCACCCACTGCGTCAGCGCGCGGGCCAGGTAGGCCATCGACAGCATGCCGTGCGCGAAGACGTCCTTCATGCCTGCCTTGCGCGCGAAGTCGATGTCGATGTGGATCGGGTTGTGGTCGCCGGAGGCCCCGGCGAACAGCGCCAGGGTCGTGCGCGAGATCGGCGGCAACTGCAGCACGGGCAGGGTGTCGCCGACCTTCAGCGCCTGGGGATGGAAGCTCATGCGGTTCTCCTTCAGCCGTGGCGCACGACGATCACCGCGTGCAGATCGGCCACGTGCTCGCCGAGCTGGTTCGTGACCTTCGTGTCGTTGACGACGAATTCGAGCGCGCCGCCCTTCTTGTCGTAGATGTCGCTGACCTTCGACTGGAAACGCAGCACGTCGCCGGCGCACACCGGCGCGTGGTAGTCGAAGCGCTGCTCGCCGTGCAGCACCTTGCCGAGGTCGATCTCCAGGGTCTCGATCAGCTTCATTGTCTCGCCCGAGTCGCCCGGCGCGCCGAAGATGAAGGTCGGCGGCGCAACGATGCCGCGGTAGCCGGCGGCCTTGGCGGCGGCCTCGTCGGTGTGGATGGGATCGGTGAGGCCGATCACCTTGGCGAAGAAGGCGATGCGGCCCTTCTCGACGTCCCACAGGATGGGCGGCGGCGCGTAGCCGATGTGTTTCTTGTCGATCATGCTCAGGCCGCCTGGTAGAGCGTCACCACGCAGGCGCCGCCGAGTCCGAGGTTGTGCTGCAGCGCGGTGCGCGCACCCTTGACCTGCCGCTGCTCGGCCGTGCCGCGCAGCTGGTGCGTCAGCTCGTAGCACTGCGCCAGGCCGGTGGCCCCGAGCGGGTGGCCCTTGGACAGCAGGCCGCCGGACGGGTTGGTGACCACCTTGCCGCCGTAGGTGTTGTCGCCGTCGAGCACGAACTTCTCGGCGCCGCCTTCCGGACACAGGCCCAGGCTCTCGTAGGTGATCAGCTCGTTCTGCGCGAAGCAGTCGTGCAGCTCGACCACGTCGACGTCCTTCGGGCCGACGCCGGCCGTTTCGTAGACCTTGGCGACGGCCTGCTTGGCCATGTCGAAGCCGACCACGCGCATCATGTCCTTGCTGTCGAAGGTGCTCGGGAAGTCGGTGGTCATCGCCTGCGCGGCGATGCTCACCTTGGTGCTGATGCCGTGCTTCTTCGCGTAGGCCTCGGAGCAGATCACCGCGGCGGCGGCGCCGCAGGTGGGCGGGCAGGCCATCAGGCGCGTCATCACGCCCTCCCACACCATCGGCGCGGCCATCACGTCGTCGACCGAGACTTCCTTGCGGAACAGCGCCAGCGGGTTGTTCACCGCGTGGCGGCTGGCCTTGGCGCGGATGGCGGCAAAGGTCTCGAGCTTGGTGCCGTACTTGTCCATGTGCGCCTTGCCGGCGCCGCCGAAGTAGCGCAACGCCAGCGGGATCTCCGGGTGGCCGACGAGCTGCTCGGTGACATGGTCGAACTCCTCGAAGGGCGTCGGCCGGTCCGCGAACGCGGCCTTGATCGCGCCGGGCTGCATCTGCTCGAAGCCCAGCGCGAGCACGCATTCGGCCGCCCCGGACTGCACCGCCTGGCGCGCCAGGAACAGCGCCGACGAGCCGGTGGAGCAGTTGTTGTTGACGTTGAGCACCGGGATGCCCGTCATGCCCACCGGGTACAGCGCCCGCTGGCCGCAGGTGGAGTCGCCGTAGACGTAGCCGACGAAGGCCTGCTCGATGGCCTTGTAGTCGACGCCGGCGTCCTCGAGCGCCAGGCGCGCGGCCTTCTCGCCCATGACGTGGTAGGGCTCGCTCGCGCCCGGCTTGGCAAAGGGGATCATGCCGACGCCGGCAACGATGACTTTCTGGCTCATGAAGAAACTCCTTGGGTTGAGAAATCGCGGATTCGGCCGCCGCTGACGGCAAATGCCCGTCAGCCTGCCTTGGCGGCCTGTCCGTACTCGGCCTTGAGATCCCGCTTCAGGATCTTGTTGGCCGCGCTGATCGGCAGCGAGGTGCGGAAATGGATGCGCTTGGGCGCCTTGAATCCCGCCAGCCGGCTGCGGCAGAACTCGATCAGTTCGGACTCGGTCGGCGCGCTGCCTGGCCGCGTGATCACGGCGGCCGTCACCGCCTCGCCCCAGCGCTCGTCGGGCAGGCCGAACACCGCGCACTGCATCACCGCCGGATGGGTGCCCAGCACGCTTTCCACCTCCTGGCAATAGACGTTCTCGCCGCCGGTCTTGATCATGTCCTTCTTGCGGTCGGCGAAGAAGTAGTTGCCCGCCGCATCACGGAACAGGACGTCGCCCGTGTGGAACCAGCCGTCGCGGAACACGCGCCGGTTGGCCTCGTCGTTCTTGTAGTAGCCCTTCATGACGACCGGCCCGCGCACGATCTGTTCACCCGATTGACCCACGGGCACGTCCCTGCCTTCGTCGTCCACCAGGCGCACGTCGGCGGCCACCGACGCGGCGCGGCCGACCCAGCGGCCGTCCTGGTTGGGCATCTGGTCCCACCCGCCGACCCAGCCGCCGGTCAGCATCGAGGCGGTCGATTCGCTGGAACCCTGCGCCGAGAAGAAGCGCGCTGCCGGCGCCGCCTGCTTCCAGCCGTCGATCATCGACTTCGGAATGGTCGAGGCCCAGGTGCCCAGCTTGGACATGCAGCGAAGATCCGCCGTGGCGAAGTTGGGGCACGACAGCAGCGCCACGTACAGCGTGGGCGGCAATACCGTGACGCTCAGCCGGTGGCGGGCGACCAGATCGATCATCTGCACCGGTTGTGGCACCTGCGTCATCACCATGGTGACCTGGTTCGCCAGGGCGTAGCTCGAGAACAGATAGCCGGCGACGTGGATCAGCGGCAGGCTCATCAGCAGGCGGTCGTCCTGGGCCAGGCCGAAGTTCAGCGCCCAGGCCAGGTGCGAGGCATAGAAGTTGGCATGCGAGGTCAGAACGCCCTTCGGCGACGACTCGGTGCCACTGGTGAAGAACATCGTCGCGACGTCGTCGCTTTCGATCAGGACCTGGGGCTCGTCGGCAGCGCCCGAAGCCAGTTCGGCAAACGCCATCCAACCGGCCGGCGGCGCCTTGCCGGAAACGCTGAACTGGACGAACTGTTCGACACAAGCCATCTTGCCCAGCACGCTGTCGACGTTGCCCAGCAGCGCATCCTCGACGAAGAACCACCTGGCCTCGGCGAACTCGATCAGATGCTGCACGTCCGCCGGCTGCAGCATGAAATTCACCGGCACCAACCAGGCGCCGATCTTGTGCAGCGCATAGCCCAGCGCCAGGAAGGGCACGTTGTTGCGCGACAGCGCGGCCACGCGGTCGCCCTTCTTGATGCCCCGGCGCACGAGGTTGTTCGCCACCACATTGACCAGCGCATTCAGCTGTTCGTAGCTGTGGGTTTCGGTGGCGCCATCGGTGGCGTAGAAGATGACCGCCGGCTTGTCCGGTGCGGCCTGCGCCGCCCGGCGCAGGCTGTCGCCCAGGTTCTGCCGGCGCAGCAGGTTCATCTCGAGTTCGGTGTTCATGGCTGTCATCTCCTTGTGTTGTCGGTGGTTGGTGCGCCTTCGGGCTGCAGCCACTGCCGTTCGATCTCGTGGCGCTGGATCTTGCCGGTGCTGCTGCGCGGGAACGATGCCAGCTCCACGATGCGGAACTCCTTGGGAATCTTGTAGCCGGCGAGCGCGGCGCGGCAGCTCTCGCGGAGCGCGTCGGCCGTCATCGTGCAGCCGGGCTCGAGGGCGACGAAGGCCACCGGCACCTCGCCCCAGCGTTCGTCGCGCCGGCGCACCACGGCGGCGTCGGCGACGGCCGGCAGCGCGAGCAGCACGCGCTCGATCTCGGCCGGATAGATGTTCTCGCCGCCCGACTTGATCAGGTACTTGGCGCGGTCGACGAAATCGAGCGTGCCGTCGGGGTGGCGCACGAACAGGTCGCCCATGTGGAACCAGCCGCCGCGGAAATCCCGTGCGTTGACCTCGGGCGCATTCCAGTAGCCCGAGAACAGCGTGGGGCCGCGGACCGCCGCCTCGCCCGGCGTGCCGACGGGGACGTCGCGGTCCTCGGCGTCCACCAGCCGCACGCGGCAGAACCCGGACTCGCGCTTGGCCAGGCTGGCGGGCACGACGCCCGGCGCCAGCAGGCTGCCGGAAGCGGGTGCGAGCCCGGTCTCGGTGGCGCCGAAGGAATTGATGTACGGGGCGCCGAGCAGCGCCGTCAGTTCGGCGATCTGCTGGCGCGGCACCAGGTCGGCCATCGCGCCGACCTGGCGCACGCCGCGCGGCCGCGTCCCGTTGCGGCGCAGCCCGTCGATCAGCTGGTCGATCATGCCCGGCATCGCGACGAGCCAGCCGACCGTCTCGCGTTCGAGCGTGGCGCAGAGGCGGTCGACGTCCAGGCCGTCCTGCACGATGACCTTGCCGCCGATCATCAGCGTGGCCAGGCTGAAGTCGGTGGCCGCCATGTGGAACAGCGGGCTCCAGGCGATGTAGGCGTGCTCGGCGGTGATGCCGTACTCGGCGGAAAAGCACATCGCGCGCGCCACCATCGCACGCTGGCTGATCACCGCGCCCTTGGGCAGGCCGGTGGTGCCGCTGGTGTAGAGGATCACCAGCCCGTGCTCCGGATCGACGTCGGGTGGCGGATCGTGCGGCCCGGCCTCGCCGATCCATGCATCGAAATCATCGTCCAAGGTGACGACTCGGCCATCCTGCCATCCGCTGCGCGCGAGAAGCGCGGCATATCGCGCCGACACGAAGACGACGCGCGGCGCCGCCAAGCGCAGGCAATGCGTGAGTTCCGTGTCGGCCAACCGCCAGTTCAGACAGGCCACCATGGCACCGATTTCCGCGGCCGCGATCTGCAGGGCGATGTACTCGCGCCGGTTCTCCGCGAGCACCGCGATGCGATCGCCGAGGCCGACGCCGGCAGATGCAAGCGCAGCGGCCACGCGGCCGGTCCAACGGCGAAGCTCGTCGTACGACAGCGCGCCGCATGCGTCCTCGATCGCCACCGCCCCGGCCCGCGCCACCGCCTGCTTGCGCAGCAGATCCGCCACGCCCAACGAGGAGGCGGTCGTGGCCATGCCGGCAGCTGAGTTGATGGGGCCCATGTCTGTTGGCCCGGACTTCGGGCCCGGGCGGCGAGGAGCAACAGCTCTCGAAGTCGAGTCTACCTAACGCTTGACAGCTTGACAAGGTCTGGTTAGCGTCCAGCTCGGATCAATGCATCCGCTTGCGGCCCGACAAGGCGGGAAGCGCGCGCGGATCCCCAACATGTGCTGACACCGAAGGAGACGGGCTTGCACGACTTCGCCGAACCCCGTCTCGGGCGGGATGGGGCTGCTCGCATCACAGGTGCATGCGCAAGCCGGGGTGGTCATGAACGGCCTTGCCTGCAAGCCGTGGCGGCTGCGCGCTTGCCCCGGCAAGGCGTCCGTCGGGCCCCGCGATGTGCGCGGCAGCGTTCGATCGAGGCCGGCTTGCCCTGGGTGCGTCCGGGCCAGTGCGCGGCTGAGCTGCGGCGCCACGCACGGACCCGATAGACGACGCGCATGCTCATTCATCTCTTCAACGGGCTGGTCCACGGCACCCTGCTGATCGTCATGTGCTCCGGCCTGGCGCTGATCTACGGGCTGCGCCGCGTCGTCAACTTCGCGCACGGCTCGCTCTACATGCTCGGGGCCTACCTCGGCTACTCGATCGCGCTGCACAGCAGCTTCTGGGTCGCGCTGCTCGTTGCGCCCGCGATCATGGCGCTGCTCGGCGCCCTGCTCGACCGCTGGGGTTTCCGCCTGCTGCAGGACCGCGACCCGCTCTCGGTGGTGCTGGTCACCTTCGGCCTGCTGCTGGTGATCGAGGATTTCGTGCAGACCGTCTGGGGCAAGAGCAACCTGTCCGTCGCCACGCCGGCCGCGCTCGCGTTCGCGGTCGACCTGCTGGGCACGCAGGTGCCGGCCTATCGCCTCGCGGTGATCGCGCTCGGTGCCGCGGTGGCGCTGGGCCTGACCTTGTGGCTGCGCCTTTCGAGCACCGGTCTGTACGTGCGCGCCGCCAGCACCGACCCGGTCACGACCGCGATGCAGGGTGTCAACACCGACGCCTTGAGCGCATTCGTCGTCGGCCTCGGCACCGCGCTGGCGGGGTTGGCCGGCGTGGTCGCGGCGCCGTTCCTGTCGCTGTCGCCTTCGATGAGCAGCGACGTCATCATCGATTCCTTCATCGTCGTCGTCGTCGGCGGGCTCGGCAGCCTGGCCGGAGCCTTCGTCGCGGCCATGCTGCTGGGGCTGCTGCATGCCTTCGGCACGGTCTGGCTGCCGGAAGCCTCGGTCCTGCTGCCCTTCATGCTGATGATCGGCGTGCTGCTGTGGAAGCCCGAGGGCTTCGCCGGCAGCCGCACCTGATGCCGGGCGGCACCCTGCGATGCGCCTGCCCCGCCTGCTGCTGACCACCGCCATCGCGCTCGCGCTCGGCGCCGCGGTGGCCTTCGGCGTGCGCTCGGCCACGCTGCTGTCCTTGCTGACCCAGGCCGCCATCCATGCCGTGCTCGCACTCGGCGTCGGGCTGTTGCTGCGCCAGAACGGCATGGTCAGTTTCGGCCACGCGCTGTATTTCGGTGCGGCCGGCTATGTCGTGGCGATCCTGTTGCGCGTCAAGGCCGTGCCGGCCGAGGCCGCGATGCTGCTGGCCGTGCTCGGATCGACCGTGTTCGCGTTCCTCATCGGCCTGGTCATCGTGCGCGTGCCCGGCATCGCCTTCGGCATGCTGACGCTGGCCATCGGGCAGATGGCCTACCTCGGCGCCTCGCGCTCGCGCGGCCTGACCGGCGGCGCCGATGGGCTGTCGGTCGAGTGGCCGTCCGCGATCCTCGGCCTGCCGACGGCCACGCTGCAGCAGCCCTGGGCCATGCTGCTGCTCGCCTGGAGCGTGCTGGTGCTGCTGCTGCTGATGCTGGCCCTGCTGCTGCGCGGGCGTTTCGGCGCCATCACCGAGGCGACGCGCGACAACGAGGAGCGGGCGCGCTTCATCGGCATCCGCACGCTGCTGCCGCGCGCCGCGGTGTACGCGCTGTCGGCCGGCATCGCCTCGCTGGCGGGGGTGCTCGCCGCGCTCAACAGCGGCTTCGTCTCGCCCGAAAGCCTGCACTGGAGCCTGTCGGGCGTGGCGCTGATGATGGTCGTCGTCGGCGGCACGCGCGTGCTGTGGGGGCCGGCGCTCGGTGCCGCGGTCTACTTTCTCGCCAGGGACCTGCTCGGCGACCACGCGCAGCACTGGATGGCGATCTTCGGCGCGGCGCTGATCGTCGTCATCGTCTTTGCACCCTCCGGCCTGTCGGGCCTGCTGCTGCGCCTGATCCGCGGCAGCCGGGCCGGCGCGGCGCCACGGCCCGGAGTCTGAACGCATGTCCGACCCCGTGCTGCAGACCGAACAGATTGCCGTTCACTACGGCGGTCTGAAGGCCGTCGACGGCGTCGACATCGCGCTGCAGCGCGGCCAGATCCGCGGCCTGATCGGCCCCAACGGCTCGGGCAAGTCGACGGTGATCGATGCCGTCACCGGCCGGCGGCGCCTGACGCGCGGCAAGGTGCTGCTGCGCGGCGAGGACGTGAGCGCCATGGGCGTGGTGCAGCGCCGCCGCCGCGGCCTGTCGCGTTCGTTCCAGCGCACCAGCATCTTCGGCCAGATGGCGGTGCGCAAGCAGGTCGAGCTGGCGTCGTCGACGATGGGCAGCGCCGACCCCCGCGCCGATGCCGACGAGGTGCTGCGCGAACTCTCGCTCGACACGTGCAGCGGCACCATCGCCGCCGATCTGGGCTACGGCGAGCAGCGCCGGCTCGACCTCGCCATCGCGCTGGCCGGGCGGCCCGCCGTGCTGCTGCTGGACGAGCCGATGGCCGGCCTGTCGATGCGCGAGTCGCTCGATCTCGCGCGGCATCTGAAGGCCCTGGCCGCGCGCCGCGAGGTCTCGGTGCTGCTCGTCGAGCACGACATGGAGGTGGTCTTCGGCATTTCCGACCAGGTCACCGTGCTCGACCTCGGGCGCGTCATCGCCGCCGGCACGCCGGGCGAGGTGCGCGCCGATGCGCGCGTGCGCGAGGCCTATCTGGGCAGCGCGGCATGACGGCCCTGCTGCAGTTCGACAAGGTCGATGCCTTCTACGGCGCCGCACACATCCTGCACGGGTTGACACTGCACGTGAACGCGGGCGAACGGGTGGCGCTGGTCGGGCGCAACGGCGTCGGCAAGAGCACGCTGGTCAATGCCGTCCTGGGCCTGGCCAGCCTGCGCGGCGGCAGCATCCGGCTCGGCGGCGCCGCGTTGGCGCGCCAGCGCACCTACATCGCCGCGCAGCACGGCATCGCGGTGGTGCCGCAAGGGCGGCGCATCGTGGCCAACCTCACGGTGCAGGAGAACCTGCGCCTGGGCGCCGCCACCGGCCGCAAGGGACACTGGACGCAGCGCGAGGTCTACAAGCTGTTCCCGATCCTGCAGGAACGCGCCGACACGCCGGGCACGGCCTTGTCCGGTGGGCAGCAGCAGATGCTGGCGGTCGGGCGGGCACTGATGGCCAACCCAACGCTGCTGCTGCTGGACGAGCCCTCCGAGGGCCTGGCCCCGGTGATCGTCGACCAGCTCGCCGCCATTTTCGAACACGTCGCCGCGCAGGGCACGGCCCTGTTGTTGATCGAGCAGAACATGAGCCTGGTGGTGCGCGTGGCCGAGCGCTATTGCGCCATGGCCAAGGGCACGGTGGTGGCCGAAGGCCCGGTTCGCGCGCAAAGCATCGGCGAGCTGCATCGCCACGTCATGGTCTGAGGCGTTTCGAGTGCCCGGCGCTGCCGGGTGGTATGTTCACAACCGAGGAGACATTGCGATGATGAAGAAGACGAGATCGGCACGCCGCGCACTGCTGGCGCTGGCGCTGGCGCTGTGCGCCGCATGGCCGCTGGCCGCGACGGCGCAGACCAAGGACCCCGTTCGCGTGGGGCTGGTGAGTTCCAAGTCCGGGGTCTTCGCCCAGCAGGGCGAAGAGGTGATCCGCGCGGTGCAGTTTGCGGTGGACGAGGCCAACGCCAAGGGCGGGATCGACGGACGCAAGGTCGAGGTGCAGACCGCCGACGACGAGGGCACGCCCGATGCCGGCCGCCGCGTGGCCGAGAAGCTCGCGCGCGACGGCTACAACCTGCTCATCGGCGCGATCCCGTCGTCGATCTCGCTGGCGCTGGCGCCGAACCTCGAACGCTGGGATGCCGCCTATTTCGTCGTCGGCAGCAAGTCGGACAAGATCACCGGCGACTCGTGCAAGGCGCGCGTCTTCCGCACCAACCACTCGGACGCGATGGACATCGCCATGATCAGCGAGTGGGCCAAGGGCTTCAAGGAGAAGACCTATGCCTCGCTCGCCGCCGATTACGTCTGGGGGCGCGACTCGTCCGAATCCTTCGCCAAGGCCGTCAAGGCCCAGGGCGGCGAGGTCAAGCTGGCGCTTTACGCGCCCCTGGGCACGAAGGACTTCTCGCCCTACATCGCGCAGCTCAAGCAGGCCAATGTCGAGGCGATCTGGGTCGCCGAAGTCGGCCGCGACTCGATAGCCTTCGTCAAGCAGGCGCAGGAATTCGGCCTGATTCCGAAGACCCGGCTGATCGGACACGCGCTGATCTACAACTTCGTCATCGACGCCACCGACAAGGCGCTGGACGGCACGCCCGGGAACACCGGCTACGCGGCCGACCTCGACACGCCGCGCAACAAGGCCTTCGTGGCGGCCTGGAAGGCCCGGTTCAACCGCTTGCCGACCGACAACGAGGGCATGGCCTACCACGGTGCGCAGGTCATGTTCGACGGCGTGAAGAAGGCCGGCAGCGCCAGGCCCGCCGATGTCGCCAAGGCGCTGTCGGGCGCCACCCTCGACACCGTCTACGGCCCGGCACTGATGCGCGCCGCCGACAACCAGCTCGTGCTGCCGAACTACGTCGGGCGCGTGAAATCGGTGGACGGTCAACTGCGTCCGGTGATCGAGCAGACGTTTGCGGCCAGCCTGACGCCGCCGGCGTCGGCGCTGTGCAAGATGTGACCGAGCGCCCGCACGACAGGCACGCAGCACGATGAACAAGTACTTCCTCAGCGGCGATCAACTCCAGGTCCGCGACGCCGTGCGCCGCTTCGCCGCCGAGCGCATCGCGCCGCAGGCGCGCCGCATCGACGAGAGCGACGAGTTCCCGCGCGCGCTGTTCGACGAGCTCGCCGCCCAGGGCTGGCTCGGTGCGCGCGTCTCACCCGAATTCGGCGGTGCAGGCTGCGATGCGGTGACGGCCTGCCTGATCCTCGAGGAGGTCTCGCGCGCCTCGGGCTCGGTGGGCAACTCGCTGAACGCGCACCTGAGCCTGGTGTCTACCCTGATCGCCGACCATGGCAGCGACGAGCAGAAGGCGCTCTACCTGCCCGCATTGACGAGCGGCCGCAGGCTCGGCGCCTTCGGCCTGACCGAACCCTCGGGCGGCTCGAATGCGGGCGATCCGAAGACGCGCGCGGTGGCCGACGGCGGGCACTATGTCGTCACCGGCTCCAAGGCCTTCATCACCAACGCCGCGGTGGCCGACGTTTTCCTCGTCACCGCACGCAGCGAGAGCGGCGTCTCGGCCTTCATTCTCGACCGCGGCCTGCCGGGCTTCGACATCGGCCCGCCCGACCGCAAGATGGGCATGCACGGCTCGCCGACATCGACGCTGTTCTTCGACGGCGTGCGCGTGCCGCGCAGCCGCATGCTGGGCGCCGAGGGGCGAGGCTTCAAGGCCTTCGCCCGCGCGCTGGACCTGGGCCGGGTCAACGTGGCGGCGCTGATCGTCGGCCTGGCGCAGGCGGCCTACGACGCGGCCGCCGCCTACGTGAAGCAGCGCGAGCAGTTCGGCCGCCCGGTGGCCGCCTTCCAGGGCGTGCAGTTCCCGATCGCCGACATGGCCACCGGGCTGGAAGCCGCGCGCCTGCTGACGCTGAACGCGGCGCGCATGTTCGACGCGGGCATGCCGATCAAGCTCGAGTCGTCGATGGCCAAGCACTTCGCCGCCGAGGCCGCGCTGCGCATCTGCGACACCGCCATCGCGCTGCACGGCGGCTACGGCTACCTCGGCGACTTTGGCGTCGAGCGCATCTACCGCGATGTCAAGTGCTACCACATGGCCGAAGGCACGAGCCAGATCCAGCGCATCGTCATCGCGCGCGAGCTGCTCGGCCGCTACCCGATGTGAGAGGACGAGGCCGCGAATGTCCACGATGCGTGTCCTGATCACCGGCGCCAGCCGCGGCATCGGCCGCGCGCTCGCCCTTCGGCTCGCGGCGCAGGGTGCCGCGGTGGCGGCCTGCGCCTCGTCGCACGGCGACGAACTGCACCGGCTGGTCGACGAAATCCGTGCCGGCGGCGGCACGGCGCTGCCCTCGCAGGCGGCCGCACTGGCGCTGATCCGCAC
>DAORHX010000061.1:0-14117 GCA_035438245.1 Rubrivivax sp. | reverse complement strand
CAGCAGCGCGGTCGCCTCGGCCGGCTGGTTGCGCTCCCACACCGCCGTGGCGAGCAGCGCGCCGAGCATCGTGGCGAAGGCGCTGCGCCGGCCCAGTTGGCTTTCCGCCTGCGCCAGCGCGGGGCGCAGTTGTTTCTCGGCCAGCTGCACCTGCCCTTCCCACAGGTAGCTCAGGCCGACGATCCAGTCGCCCCAGCGGGCCACGTAGGCCAGCGCGCGCGGCGCGGCGTCGGGCAGCGGCTGCTGCATGCGCAGGCGCGCCAGCGCCG
Source organism: Rubrivivax sp. (assembly GCA_035438245.1). Lineage (GTDB taxonomy): Bacteria > Pseudomonadota > Gammaproteobacteria > Burkholderiales > Burkholderiaceae_C > Rubrivivax. The sequence goes on along the minus strand of DAORHX010000061.1, from coordinate 13,848 downwards.
GCTCGCCTTCGAGCAGCGTGCGAAAGGCCGAGCGGTTGGCGTGGATCTTCAGCAGCAGCGGGTCGTGCAGCGGCGGGTTCTGCGCCCACGGGTCGTGCAGCGCGGCAAAGAGGTCGGGGTCGTCGGCGAAGACCGCGGCGCCGCTGAGGATCAGCGCGCATTCGCACTGCAGCGCGGCATCGACCTGCGGCTGCGCCAACAGGCGCTCGACCAGGCGACCGGCTTCGTCGTGGCGTTCGCTCAGGGCCAGCGACCAGGCCGCGGCGAGCAGCAGCCGCGGGCGGCGGTCCAGTTCCTCGGGTGGCAGCCGCGCCAGCCATTCGAGCACGTTGCCCTGGTGGCCGCGCATCATCAGCGATTCGTACAGGCTGCGCTCGGCCAGCTCGTAGGCGCGGTCGGTCTGCCCGGCGGCCAGCGCATGCCCGGCAGCATCCTCCAGCAGCCCCTGCGCCGCCAGCCAGTCGGCGGCGCGCGCCTGCACCGCCGTGCGCTCGTCGGCCGGCAGCGTCGCGAAGCGCTCGCGCAGCACCTCGCGCGCCAGGCTGTGCATGCGCAGCCAGTCGCTGCCTTCGGCGTCGAAGAACACCGGCGTGTCGCGCACCAGGCGCGCCAGGCGCTGCGCCGCGTCGTCGGTGTCGGTCAGCGCCTGGCACAGCCCCGCGTGCAGCGTCTCGACGATGGCAATGCGCGTCAGGAAGGCCTCGTCGGTGGGGTCGAGGTGGGCCAGCAGCAGCTCGACGAAACGGTCGCGCAGCGCGCCGCCCTGCACACCTGGCGACAGCGATGCCAAGCGCGCGTCGCCGCCACCGGCGATGGCCGACAGCGCCAGCTGCAGCCCCAGCGGCCAGCCTTCGCTCAGCTCGTGCAGCCGCGCGGCGGCGTCGTCGTCGATGCTTGCGCCGAAGCGCTTGTGCACCAGTTCCAGCGTCTCGTCGAGCCGCAGGCGCAGCGTCTCCTGGCCGAGCAGCGTGCCATGCCCGTAGTCGAGCAGGTCGTCGATCGCCAGCCGGCACTCGCTGCGCGCCGCCAGCACCACACGCAGGTTGGGTGGCGTGTTGTGCAGCAGATAGGCGAGCGCCTCACGCGTGTCCTCGGGCAGCCGCTCGACCTCATCGACGAACAGCACCACGTCCAGCGCGCTCTGCGCCAGCTCGGCCAGCCACAGCGTGATGCCTTCGACCACGTCGGGCGGCGGCGATTCGAGCAGCGTCAGGCCGAAACCGGGCCGCGCCGCGCCGCTGCGCAGCGCGAGCACCAGCGCCTGCAGGAAACGCTTCGGGCTGTCCTGCTCCTGCGCCTGCACCCAGGCGACCACCGCGCCGAGCGCCAGGTGTTCGAGCCGCCACTGCGCGAGCAGCGAGGTCTTGCCGAAGCCAGCCGGCGCCTGCACCAGCACCAGCGGCTGCCCGGCCGGCTGCGCCTGCGACGACCACAGGCGCGCTCGCGTCACCAGATGGCGCGGCACGCGCGGCGGCATCACTTTCAGCAGCAGGTCGTCGTTGGGGGTCATCGCCGCGCGGTCTCGGTCGGGCGGCCATGCTAAGCGCGCAGGGCAGGGCCACGCCAGCGGGCGATCCCCCCCTTCGGGAGTAGGCCGCCGCACCGATGCGGCGCCTAGATTCCCAGCGTCGCACCCTGGCGCGGCTTCCATCCTTCGGAGAGACCTTCATCATGTACCGCCACCTGCTGGTGCCCATCGACGACAGCGACCTGTCGATCGGCGTCGTCGGCAACGCCGTCGGCCTGGCGCGCGCCGTCGGCGCGCGCATCACCTTCTTCCATGCCGTGAGCGACCCGGCGCGCTCGGTGGCGAGTGATGCCGAGCTGCTGCGCGCGACCGCGCACGACGACTACGACTACGCCTACACCGGCAAGGCGCGCGAGCTGCTGGCCAAGGCCGAGGCCGCGGCGCATGCGCTCGGCGTGCCGTGCAGCTCGCTGCAACGCCCCGGCGACAAGCCGTCCACGGCCATCGTCGAGGCGGCGCGCGCGTGCGGCTGCGACCTGATCTTCATGGCTTCGCACGGCCACCGCGGCCGGCTCGGCATGGCGCTGGCGTCCGAGACGCTGCAGGTGCTGATGCACGCCGGGCTGCCGGTGCTGGTGTCGGCCACCGGTGAGCCCAAGCCGCCGGCGCATGCCATCGGCATCATCCGCGACGAGCACCGCTCGCTGGCCGCGGTGATGCACGCATGGATGCGCACGCTGGCCGAGGCGCGTCAGGCCGGTACCGCCGCCGATGTGGCGCAGATGCAGGGCATCGTGCGCTACCTGCAGGACTTCCCGGTGGCGCTGCACCACCCGAAGGAAGAGCAGTACCTGTTCAAGCGGCTGCGCGAGCGCACCGATGCCTTCGACGCCGAACTCGACGAACTCGGCCGCCAGCACCATCGCGACGAGGAGATGGTCGCCGGCCTGGCGGCGCAGGTGCGCGCGCTGCAGCGCAGCGACAGCCCCGACGCGGCCGCCGCCGCGACACGTCTGCTGGACGACGCGGTGCAGGCCTATGCCGACTTCCTGTGGGAGCACATGGGGCGCGAGGAGAGCGTGATCCTGCCGGCGGCGCAGCAGCATTTGACCGAGGCCGACTGGATCGAGATCGACCACGCCTTCCAGGCGAACCGCGAAGCGGTCGAGCGCGGCGGCATCGACAAGGCCTACCGGCAGTTGTTCTCGCGCATCGTCAACACCGTCTGAGGCCTTCACCCCCCACGCGAGAGGGGGCTGCCGCACACCCTCGCCGCACAGAATTTTCCTGCCGACAACGCGCCGGCCGCAGCGCCGCGCACCACCCGCACATGCCATGAACAACACCCACCGATTCCCCTTCACCCACACCGTCCTGGCCGCCGCGGCCGCCGCCACCGTCGCCCTGGTTGCCGCGCCGGCCGAGGCCTTCGAGTTCGACACCGGCAACCCCGAGCTGACGGTGCGCTGGGACAACACGCCGCGGATCAACCTGGGCATGCGCACCGAGAAGCGCGATGACATGATCGGCAACAACCAGCTCTACGACGAAGGCACCTACAGCTTCGACCGCGGCGACCTGGTCGCCGGCCGCATCGACTGGTTCAGCGAGCTCGACGTCATCTGGCAGAAGCGCTTCGGCGCGCGCGTCAGCGCGCAGGCCTGGTACGACGGTGCCTACGGCAGCTACGGCCGCTCGAACCCGCGCTTCGCATCGATCGCCAGCTACGTCGGCAACCGCTACACCGACTACACGCGCGACCTGTATCGCGGCCCCGATGCGGAGTTCCTGGACGCCTTCGTCTTCGGCCGCTTCGACCTGGGCGAGGTGCCGCTGACGGTCAAGCTCGGCCGCCACTCGCTGTACTGGGGCGAGTCGCTGTTCGTCAACGGCAACCTGAACAGCATCGCCTATGCGCAGAACCCGCTGGACCTGCAGAAGGGTTTTGCCACGCCGGGCGCCGAGGCCAAGGAGCTGTTCCGCCCGTTGACGCAGCTGTCGGGCCAGGCCGCATTGAGCGACGAGTTGACGGTGATGGCGCAGTACTTCTTCGAGTGGGACTCCTTCCGCTACCCCGAAGGCGGCACCTTCCTCGGCCCGGTGGACTTCGCCTTTCGCGGCCCGCAGCGGCAGTTCCTGGGTCTGGCGCCGAACGGCGCGCCGATCTGGGCCTACAACGGCGGCAACATCAACCCCGACGAGCGTGGGGACTGGGGCATCGGCGCGCGCTGGAGCCCCGACTGGCTGGACGGCACGCTGGGCCTGTACTACCGCAACTACGCCGACAAGCTGCCGCAGCTGCTGCGCACCAAGGGCGGCCTGAACGGCCAGTACAACCTGGTCTACGCCGACAACATCAGCCTGTACGGCATCAGCCTGGCGAAGAACATCGGCGGCGTCAGCGTCGGCGCCGAGCTGTCCTACCGCGCCAACACGCCGCTGAATGCGGTGGTGCTGGGCAACGCCACGGCCGCCGGCGTGCTGCCGGGCGGCGAGACCGCAGGGCCGCGCGGCAACACCGCCAACGGCCTGGTCAACGTGCTCGGCGTGATCCCCAAGACCGAACTCTTCGACGCCGCCACCTGGGCCGGCGAACTGGTGTGGGCGCACCTGGTGTCGGTGCGCAGCGGCGCCAGCCTGTTCATGGGCGAGGGCTACGGCGGCTGCGCCGCCACCGCCACCGCGCCGGCCAAGAACAAGTGGGACGGCTGCACCACCGACAACTACTTCGGCGCCTCGGCCGCATTCACGCCGATCTGGTACCAGGTGTTCCCCGGCGTGGACCTGTCGGCGCCGATGGCCATCTTCGGCGGCCTCAAGGGTAACGCGCCGACCGTCTTCGGCGGCAACCAGGGCAACGGCAACTACGCGATCGGCCTGGGCGCCGACGTGTACCAGAAGTACCGCTTCGACCTGAAGTACATCGACTACTTCGGCCACACCAAGGACAACGGCACGATGGTCACCGCGCAGAACGGCTTCACCACGCTGCTGAAGGACCGCGGCTCGGTCTACCTGACCTTCAAGACCACCTTCTGACTTTCAAACTGGAGACATCGATGAAACTGCAACACACCCTGCTCGCCGGCGTGATCGCCGGCGCGATGACAAGTCTGATGGGCGCGACCGCGCACGCCGCGATCACCGCCGAACAAGCCAAGGCGCTGGGCACGACGCTGACCGGCGTCGGCGCCGAGAAGGCCGGCAACAAGGACGGCAGCATTCCCGCCTACGACGGCGGGCTGACCAAGCCGCCGGCCGGCTTCAAGGCCGGCGACGGCGTGCGCCCCAACCCCTACGCCAACGAGAAGCCCAAGTTCAGCATCGACGCCAAGAACATGGCGCAGTACGCCGGCAACCTGACCGAAGGCACCAAGGCGCTGCTGCAGCAGTACCCGACGATGCGCATCGACGTGTACCCCACGCACCGCAGCGTCGCCTTCCCGAAGTTCGTCACCGACAACACCGCGAAGACCGCGCTGACGGCCAACACCAGCAACGGCGGGCGCTCGATCGAAGGCGCGCATGCCGGCTTCCCGTTCCCGATCCCGAAGGACGGCTACGAGGCGATGTGGAACCACCTGGTGCGCTTCAACGGCCAGGCCTATGAATCGAAGTACCGCAACCTGACGGTCGACTCCAGCGGCCGCGCCACGCTGGCCACCGAAGGCAACAGCGTGCAGGAGTATCCGTACTGGGACCCGGGCAAGAGCAGCGCCGAGACCTACTGGCGCATGAAGCTGAGCTACACCGCGCCGGCACGCCGCGCCGGTGAAGCGCTGCTGCTGGTCGACCCACTGGACATCGGCACCAAGGACCGCCGCGCCTGGAGCTACCTGCCGGGGCAGCGCCGCGTCAAGGTGGCGCCGGACTTCTCCTTCGACACGCCCAACCCCGGCACCGCCGGCGGCAACACCTTCGACGACGTCTTCATCTTCAACGGCTCGATGGACCGCTACGACTTCAAGCTGGTCGGCAAGAAGGAGATCATCGTGCCCTACAACGCCTATGCGGCGGTGTACGGCGCCAAGCAGGACGAGCTGCTCAAGCCCAACCACCTGAACCCCGACCTGGTGCGCTGGGAGCTGCACCGCGTGTGGGTGGTGGAGGCGACGCTGCGCGAAGGCAAGCGCCACGTCTACAGCAAGCGCACCTTCTACCTCGACGAGGACTCGTGGGCGGCGCTGGCCTCGGACGAGTACGACGCCCGCGGCCAGATCTACCGCGCCGGCTTCGCCTACATGGCACCGAGCTACGACCTGCCGGCACCGTACACCGACATGTTCACGACCTACGACCTGATCGCGCGCAGCTACTCGCTGACCGGCTTCATCGCCGAGACCGGCGGCGTCAAGCACACCAAGCCGCTGGCCGACCGTGAGTGGACGGCCGACGCGCTGGCCGGATCGGGCGTGCGCTGAAGCGGCCTGCGCAACGCGGCCCCGCACGTTCTGAACAAGCGCTGCGCGGCGGCGGGCCCGAGGGCTCGCCGCCGCGTTCTCGTCGGTCGGCACGCCGGCCGCCTGCGCCACGACAATCGCCCGCTACGGTGCCGACCGCGATCACGATCGAGCCGGTGCCAAGGAAGTGGGCCTGTGCCCGGTCCAACCTCTGTCACGGAATCAAACATGAACACCCGGCATCTTCGAATCATCGCCGTCATGGCAGCGCTCGCCGCTGGCAGCGCGGTTGTCGCACAGCCCGTGGCCTACCCGGCCAAGGGCCAGTCAGCCGAACAGCAGAAGAAGGACCAGGGCGAATGCCAGACCTGGGCCATCGGCCAGAGCGGCTATGACCCGGCCAATCCGCCGCAGGCGGCGCCTGCACAGGCCAAGGGTGCGACGGGCAGCGGCGCGCGGGTGCGCGGCGCCGCGGTCGGCGCCACCGCTGCGGCGATCACCGGCAACGACGCCAGCGACGCGGCCAAGACCGGCGCCGTCGTCGGCGCTTCAGCCAAGCGCAGTTCGAACCGGCAGCAGGCGCGCGCGCAGGATCAGCAAGCTGCACAGGCGCAATCGGCCGGCCAGCAGAACTATGCGAAGGCGCTGGGCGCATGCCTGGAAGGTCGCGGCTATACGGTCAAATGACCTGCGGCCAGGTCGTGGGAAGTGCGCTGGCCCGACGGGCGTCTTCATTCTGACAAGGTGTTCGCCGACGACGACCTCGTCTCGGACGTCACGCCGCTGGCCGATCGCGAATGGACTGCCAACGCGCTGGAGGGCTCGGGGGTGGGCTGAATCCCAAGCAGCGGCGCTGACGCGCGACTTGCCGCGACGCGGCGACTCGTCTAGAGGCTTCGTCTTGCCGGCCCGATGCTCGGCCAATGCCTCACTGGCGAGGGCCTCGAGGGCGGCCTGCGACCCGGCGAGGGTCTTGGACCAGCGCTGCTCCGACCGGATCTCGTCCAGCAGCCAAGCCGCGAGGGCATCCTGCTCCTCGGGCGGAAGCTTCGCGACCTCTGCAAGCGCGGTTTCAAGGACGGTGCTCATCTGTTCAACTCGGCAGCCAACGTAAGTGGTGGTCTTGGCGATGAGGCGGCAGGCGGCACACCCAGCCTTGATCCAAGAAGTTCCTCACCTACGCCGGCGCCAGGGCGCTCTTCGCGGCGTGCTCCAGGACCGTGCCCACCTGCTCCGGCGTGACGCCCTGGAACCACTCGACGAAGTCGTGCACCGACGCACCGTCTTCCAGGTTCTCGAACAGGGCGGCCACAGGCACCCGCGTACCGCGGAAAACCCAGGCGCCGCTGACGCGCTCGGGGTCGCTCTCTACAGCGCTGCAGGTGGACCAATCGATCATCGGGCCATCCTAGTGCAGTGTTCGACGCTATGCAGCACATAAAACCGCGTCTTTGCCGCCCTGGCGTCGTTGCAAATCCTCGCGATACCACTGGGTATCGCTGCGGTTTGCGCCTAGCCAGGACGACAAATCCATCGGTTTTCTTAAGTGCCGCACAGCGTCGAACACTGCACTAGCACCGCACTACTGAGGGTGTGGACTGCCTGCCATCGGTGGAAGGCGAGTCGCCGCCCCCCGCCAGGAGGGGGCCCTGCGCGGCCCGCGCCTTCCAGAATTCCCCCACGGTCCGGCCCTGCGCAGCCTCGGCGCGCAAGTCCCTCAACCCCACGGGCCGCAGCACGGGAGACAACGATGTTCAAACCTGCCCTCGCCGGGGCGCTGGCCCTAAGCTGCGCCGTCGCCGCGGTGCTGGCCGCCGCCCCCGCCGACCCGTGGCGCGACGTGCTCGACGTGCCGTCGGCAAAGAGCGCGCTGGCGCCGCGTGCGCTGATCAACGGCATCGCGCAAGCGGGCGAGCGTCTGGTGGCGGTCGGCCAGCGTGGCCACGTGCTGCTGTCCGACGACCAGGGCAAGAGCTGGCAACAGGCGGAGGTACCTTCCAGCTCCGACCTGGTGGCGGTGGCCTTCGCCACGCCGACGCTGGGTTTTGCGGTGGGCCACGATGGCATCGTGCTGCGCAGCGACGATGCCGGCGCGCGCTGGAGCCGCGTGCTCGATGGCCGCCAGGCCGGTGCGGCGATGCTCGACTACTACAAGAACGAGGCCGCCCAGCTCGGCGACGAAAAGACCGCCGCCGCGCTGCTGCAGGAAGCCGAGCGCTTCGCCGCGCAGGGGCTGGAGAACCCCTTCCTCGACGTCGCTTTCGAGAACGCCAGCACCGGCTACCTGGTCGGCGCCTTCGGCCTGGTCTTCCGCACCACCGACGGCGGCGCCAGCTGGCAGCCGCTGCTGCACGCCACCGACAACCCGAAGGCGCTGCACCTGTACGCGGTGCGCGCGGTCGGCGGCGAGGTCTACGTCGCCGGCGAACAAGGGCTGCTGCTCAAGCTCGACCGCACGGCGCCGGGCGGCGGCAAGTTCCGCGCGCTGGAGCTGCCCTACAAGGGCACGCTGTTCGGCATCACCGGAACAAAGCGCGCGCTGCTGGTGCACGGCCTGCGCGGCACGCTGCTGCGCAGCAGCGATGCCGGGCTCAGCTGGCAGCCGGTGAACACCGGGCTGCAGGTCGGCTTGACCGCGAGCGCCACCGACGCGCAGGGCCGCATCGCCATTGCCAGCCAGGCCGGCCACGTGCTGATCAGCCGTGACGACGGCGCCAGCTTCGCGCCAGCCAAGCTCGACAAACCGCTGCCGGCTGCGGCCGTGGCGCTGGTCGGCCCGTCGGCCCTCGTCATCGGCGGCCCGCGCGGCCTGGCGGCTGCGTCGCTGCCGGCGTTGCCCTGACCCTTCCCAGACACACCGCGAGATCACCATGCACGTCTCCACCACCGACGACCAGCCGCTGCCGGGCGGCCTGGACAGCTTCGACCCGAACTCCGGCTCGCTGCTGGAGCGCCTGGTGTTCAACAACCGCCGCGCGGTGATCGTGCTGTGCGCGCTGATCACGCTGCTGCTGGGCTTCCTGGCCGCCACGCGCCTGACGCTGAACGCCAGCTTCGAGCGCATGCTGCCGCTCAGCCACCCCTACATCCAGAACTACTTGGAAAACCGCAACGAGCTGCGCGGCCTGGGCAACGCGCTGCGCATCGTCGTCGCCAACCCCAGCGGCGACATCTACGACCCGAAGTACCAGGACACGCTGCGCAAGATCAACGACGAACTGGTGCTGACGCCGGGCGTGGACCGCGCCTGGGTCAAGTCGCTGTGGTCGCCGGCGGTACGCTGGACCGAGGTCACCGAAGAGGGCTTTCGCGGCGGCCCGGTGATGCCCGACAACTACGACGGCTCGGCCAAGGCCACCGAACAGCTGCGCGCCAACATCGCACGCTCGGGCATCGTCGGCAGCCTGGTCGGCAACAACTTCCAGTCGAGCATGATCGTCGTGCCGCTGCTCGACAAGGACCCGAAGAGCGGCGAGCGCATCGACTACCGCGAGTTGTCGCAGCAGATCGAGAGCATCCGCGCCAAGCACGAGCAGGTGGCCAAGGGCGAGGCGCCGGCAGTGAAGATCCACGTCATCGGCTTCGCCAAGCTGGTGGGCGACCTGATCGAGGGGCTGTTCCGCGTCGCGCTGTACTTTGCCTTCGCCGCCGCGGTGGCCGCGGCCATCATCTTCTACTACACGCGCTGCGTGCGCAGCACGGTGCTGGTGCTGGCGTGTTCGCTGGTGGCGGTGCTGTGGCAGCTCGGGCTGGTGGCGGCCTTCGGCTTCGAGATCGACCCGTATTCGATCCTGGTGCCCTTCCTCGTCTTCGCCATCGGCGTCAGCCACGGCGCGCAGAAGATGAACGGCATCATGCAGGACATCGGCCGCGGCGCGCACAAGCTGGTCGCCGCGCGCTACACCTTCCGCCGCCTGTTCCTGGCCGGGCTGACCGCGCTGCTGGCCGATGCGGTCGGCTTCGCGGTGCTGATGGTGATCGACATCCCGGTGATCCAGGACCTGGCGCTGACCGCCAGCATCGGCGTGGCGGTGCTGATCCTGACCAACCTGATCCTGCTGCCGGTGCTGCTGTCCTACATTGGCGTCAGCCCCGCCGCCGCGGCGCGCAGCCTGCGCGGCAACGACATGGCACCAAGCGGCCTGAACCGCATCTGGGGGCTGCTGGAACGCTTCACCGAACGGCGCTGGGCCACGGCCGCGGTGATCGGTTCGGCGCTGCTGCTGGGCTTCGGCGTGCTCGCCAGCACGCAGCTGAAGATCGGCGACCTCGACGCCGGCGCCCCCGAGCTGCGCGCCAGCTCACGCTACAACCAGGACAACGCCTACATCACCGCCAACTACTCGCTGTCCAGCGACCAGTTTGCGGTGATCGTCAAGACCGAGAAGGAAGGCTGCCTGAAATACGACACGCTGGTCGAGGCCGACCGGCTGAGCTGGGCGCTGCAGCAGTTGCCCGGCGTGCAGACCACGGTGTCGCTGCCCGACGCGGTGCGCCGCATCACCGCCGGCAGCTTCGAGGGCAGCCCGAAGTGGCTGACGATCGCGCGCAACCAGGACGTGCTGAACTACGGCGCGCAGCAGGCCAGCGTCAACAACCCCGACCTGTTCAACACCGAATGTTCGGTGATGCCGGTGATCGCCTACCTGGCCGACCACCGCGCCGAGACGCTGGACCGCGTGGTGCAGGCCAGCGCCGAGTTCGCCGCCGCGCACAGCACGCCCGAGCGGGAGTTCCTGCTCGCCGCGGGCAGCGCCGGCATCGACGCCGCGACCAACATCGTCGTGCGCCAGGCCTGGACGCAGATGCTGCTGCTGGTCTACGCGGCCGTCACCGTGCTGTGCTTCATCACCTTCCGCAGCTGGCGCGCGGTGGTGGTGGCGATCGTGCCGCTGGTCGTGACCTCGTTCCTGTGCGAGGCGCTGATGGTGGGCCTGGGCATCGGCGTCAAGGTGGCGACGCTGCCGGTGGTGGCACTCGGCGTGGGCATCGGCGTCGACTACGCGCTGTATCTCTTGTCGGTGCAGCTGGCGCAGCAGCGCATCGGCGTGCCGCTGCGCGAGGCCTATCGGCGTGCGCTGCAGTTCACCGGCAAGGTGGTGGTGCTGGTGGGGGTGACGCTGGCCGCGGGCGTGGTGACCTGGGCCTTCTCGCCGATCAAGTTCCAGGCCGACATGGGCATCCTGCTGGCCTTCATGTTCGTCTGGAACATGGTCGGCGCGGTGATCCTGATCCCGGCGCTGTCGCACTTCCTGCTGCCCGGCGGGCTGCAGTCGCGCCAGGCACGGCACACGGTCGGCGCGGCCGCGGCGGCCTGATCGCCGCCGCCGAGGCACCCCGACTCAGCTCACCACTCGCGCAGCTTCGCGCGCAGCCGCGCGATCGACTGGCTGTGCAGCTGGCAGACGCGGCTTTCGGTGACGCCGAGCACCGCGGCGATCTCCTTCAGGTTCATGTCGTGCTCGTAGTACATGCTCATCACGTACTGCTCGCGCTCGGGCAGGTTCTTGATCGCCTCGACCAGCGCCATGCGCATGCGCTGGTCCTGCAGCAGCGCCAGCGGGTTGTAGTCCTCGGTGGCGACGTGGCGGTCCAGGTAGTCCTCGTCGCCGTCGTCGCCGCTCATGTCTTCCAGGCACACCAGCTGCGTGCCGCGCACCTTGCCCAGCAGCTCCTGGTAGTCGGCGAGCTTCATGCCCATCTCGGCGGCGATCTCGCCTTCGGTCGGCGGCCGGCCGTGGCGCTGCTCGAGCGTGCGCACCGCAGCCTCGATGCTGCGCTGGTGGCGGCGGTCGCCGCGGCTCATCCAGTCGTTGCCGCGCAGCTCGTCGAGCATCGCGCCGCGGATGCGCTGCGTCGCGAAGGTCTCGAACTGCACGCCCTGCCCCGCGTCGAAGCGGCTCAAGGCGTCGGACAAGCCGATCATGCCCACCTGGATCAGGTCGTCCAGCTCGACGTTGGCCGGCAGCTTGGCAATCATCTGGTGCGCCAGCCGCCGCACCAGCGGGCTGTACTGCTTGAGCATGGCGTTGGCATCCAGGCGCCCCTTGGCGGTGTACATGGTGGTGTGTGCTCCGGACAGGTGTTCAGTTCAGGTTCAGCGCCAGCGGCGCTGCGGCGCCATGGCGCCAGGCGCCCGGCGCGACCGAAGGCTCGTGCGCATCGGGCTGCAGTTGCGCGGCCACCAGCGCGCACAGCGCCGCGCTCGGGCTGTCGCGCACGTCGCAGGCCGGGTCGACGGCCACCCAGTCGCGCAGCGACGCGCCCAGGAAGCTCTCGGCACAGCTGGCCAGGCGGCGGGCGATCGTCGGCACGCGCCGGTTCTGCGGCGGCACGGCCAGCAGCAGGTCGTAGCTCATCAGTGCGCGGCGCATCACCAGCAGCTTCATCGACGCATAGGCCTGCGTCAGGCTGTCGGGGTGGTCGGCGGCCAGCAGCAGCGGACGCAGCGTCTGCCGCGCGTACAGCCGCGCCAGGTCGGCCGCGCCGGCATGCACCAGCAGCACGCGGGCCTGCGGCGCAGCGGCGCGCAGCTGCTCGAGAAAGCCCGCCGACGAACCGTGCGTGTCGACATGGCGCAGCGGCAGGCCGCGCGCCGCCAGGTACGACACCTGCGCGGACAGCGGCTCGATGCACTCGCGCAGGTCGAGCGCGGCCAGCTCGTGCGGCGCGGGCGAGCTGTCGGCGGCGTCGACCACCAGCGTGCTCAGGCCGAGCGCGCCGAGCACGGTCGTCAGCCGCTCCAGCACGACGCCGGCAAAGGCGACATGCGGGTTGGCCACCAGCGCGATGTGCTGCAGCGGGTGGCCGGGAAAAAGCCGCCGCAGGCCATGCGCCTGGTCGGCGGGTGAACGGGAGAGCAGCTCGGACATGCGGCACCGTCGCTCGTTCAAGCCTGCGCGGCCGCGGCGGCCGTCGCGCGCAGCCCGGCGAAGACCAGACCAACGTCACCGGCATCGAGCCGCCATGCCGCCGCCGGCGCGCTGCGCAGGGCCTGCTGCACCAGCGCCTGTGCCGACAGGCGGTGCCAGTCCTCGGGCACACGCTGGCCGTTGGCCACCGCCAGCACCTTCAGCTTGTGGCGGATCATCGCGTCCAGCGCCGGGCCGAGCTTCACCGCCTCGTCCACCTTCGACAGGATCACGCCGCGGCAGCTGTTGGCGCGGTAGGCCTGCAGCACGTCGTCGATGGTCTCGCCCTGCGCCGCGGCGTTGACCACCAGCAGCCGGTTGACGCTGCGGTGCGACAGCATGTCCAGCAGCTCGCGCGTGCGCGCATCGCGCTGCGCCATGCCGGCGGTGTCGATCAGCACCATCTTCTTGCCCGCCAGCAGGTCGAGCAGGTCGTCCAGCGACGCGCGGTCGTGCGCGGTGTGCACCGGCACGCCGAGGATGCGGCCGTAGGCGCGCAGCTGCTCGTGCGCAGCCACGCGGTAGGCGTCGAGCGTGATCAGCCCGAGGTTGGCCGCGCCGTGGCGCGTGGCGAAGGCCGCGGCCAGCTTGGCGGTGCTGGTGGTCTTGCCGACGCCGGTGGCGCCGACCAGCGCGAAGACGCCGCCGCTGTCCTCGAGCGGCGTCTCGCCGTCGCCGCTGTGCAGGTTGCGCTCGAGCACGCTGGCCGCCCAGACCGACTCGTCGCAGTCGTCGGGCAGGCTCTCGGCCAGCTTGCGGATCAGCGCCGGCGAGAAGCCCTGGTCGAGCAGCCACTGCGTCAGCTGCGCCTGCCGCGGCCGGCGCTGCAGCTTTTCCATGAAGGCCAGCGCACCGAAGCGGTCCTCGATCAGGCCCTTCATGGCGCGCAGTTCCTGCAGCACTTCGCGGGCGTCGGCACCGGCAGCGGGCATGCCGGTCGCCGCCGAGGTGACGGTCTCGGTGACGGCTGCGGCGACGGTCGGCGCGTCGGCCACCTCCTCGCGCAGCACCGGTGCGTTGGCGCGCGCGGTGTCGCCGCGGCCGGCCTGCGCACGCACGCGCAGCAAGC
>DAORHX010000060.1:0-14245 GCA_035438245.1 Rubrivivax sp. | reverse complement strand
CCATCAGCAGCTGGGCGCGGCGCTCCTCGGGGAAGAAGTTGATGATGCGGTCCAGCGCCTGGTTGGAGCTGTTGGCGTGCAGCGTGGCCATGCACAGGTGGCCGGTTTCGGCGAAGGCCACCGCGTGGTCCATCGTCTCGCGGTCGCGGATCTCGCCCATCAGGATGACGTCCGGCGCCTGGCGCAGCGTGTTCTTCAGCGCCGCCTCCCAGCCCTCGGTGTCGATGCCGACCTCGCGCTGCGTGACGATGCAGTTCTTGTGCGGATGCACGAACTCCACCGGGTCTTCGATGGTGATGATGTGGCCGTAGGAATTCTCGTTGCGATGGTCGACCATCGCCGCCAGCGAGGTGCTCTTGCCCGAGCCGGTGGCGCCGACGAAGATGACCAGCCCGCGCTTGGTCATCGCCACGTCGCGCAAGACCTTGGGCAGATTCAGCGTCTCGATGGTCGGCAACGTCGACGGGATGGTGCGGAACACGAGACCGACGTTGCCCTGCTGCAGGAAGGCGTTGACGCGGAAGCGCCCGATGCCCTGCGGGCTGATGGCGAAGTTGCATTCCTTCGTCTTCTCGAACTCGGCCGCCTGCTTGTCGTTCATCACCGTGCGCGCCAGCTGCAGCGTGTGCTGGCCGGTCAGCGGCTGCGGGCTGACCTTGGTGACCTTGCCGTCGACCTTGATCGCCGGCGGGAATTCGGCGGTGAGGAACAGGTCGGACCCATTGCGCGCCAGCATCAGGCGCAGCAGGTCGTTGACGAATTTCGAGGCTTGATCGCGTTCCATGAGGGGGTCCTTTGGATGTTAGGCGTGTGTTAGGCGGGCGCTCGGGCCGGAGGGGGTTAGGCCGGGCTAGGCGTCAGGTGGCGAGGTGCGGGAGCGTGCCAAGTGCTAGAGTGCGCCTGCATGAATGCCCGTGTGGACCACCTGCTGGACGAAGTGCTTGGCCTTTCGGCGGAGGAGCGTTCCGCTGTGGCTGCCGCGCTGATTGACAGCCTTGAAGGCACGGAAGACCGGTCGGTTTCCGACGCCTGGAGACAAGAGTTGCTGCGGCGCCGGGAGGCGCTGCGCACGGGTGCGACAAAGGCGCTACCTTGGGCGCAAGCCCGTGCGCGCCTGACCGCACTGTGACCCGATTCAGCGTAGAGATCGTTCCCGAGGCGGAAGCGGAAGTCCGCGAAGCGTACCTCTGGTACTTTGCCAGGAGCCTGCTCGCGGCGGACGCCTTCCGAACGGAAGTGCTCGACAAGATCGATGCTCTGGAAGACAACGCTGACACTTGGCAGAAGGACGAAGACGGCTTTCACTTCCGAATAGTGGACCGCTTTCCGTACACCGTGCACTACGACTTGGTGGGCACGCACGTCACGGTGCTCGCCGTGGCGCACCACAGACGCATGCCTGGCTATTGGCTCGGGCGCGGTAGTGGGCATAGCGGTGGTTTCTGACGCCTCGGCCTCGGGGTGAATTCAAAGGGTCACGCCAAGCGAGTCCGAACGCTGGCAAGCGCCTCATCGCCGGGGATCATCCGGATGCGGCCAGAACGCACATCCTCGCGGCGGCGTTGGGTGAGTTGCATCCAGGTCGCATGCGCCGGCGACTTGGGCTCAAAACTCGCGATCAGGCGCTCCAAGAGGCGAGCCCGATCTTCGCGTGGCAGGCTCAACGCCTGCGCTTCAAGGTCTTCGACGAGAAAAGACATGCTGACCTCTCGTTGTTTCCACCGCATAGCCCCAACGGAGGTGTCGGGGCGACGGAGAGTGGCAGGGTGGCAGATTGCGGCGGGTTAGACGTCACTCTGCATGTACCGCGAGAAATCACGATGAATTTCCCAAACGCGTTGCGCCATTTCCTTGAGCTTTGTGTGATGGGACGGCTCCAAGGTGGCGGAAACCCTTCCTTCTTCTTGCCAGCGCGGTTCGAGCTGCGTTGCCAGCCGATGGAGTTCCTCGAAGCTTGCTCGCACGCCTTCGTTCTCGGGCAGGTCGTTCGGCATCAGTGCAAAGAACTCTGGATCAATCTGTTGAAGCCGCTCGCGCATGCTTCCAGATGCGCAGCACATCGTATGCAGGGCTTCGATTGTCAGCGTGTAGGCGCGGCTGTAGCGGAGGGCCCCCAGTCCCGGATCGTCGCTGTTCATGCGGATCGACTTGGGATGAGTGTCTTCATGGATATGGAGGAACGCCGCTGTCGCCATGTGACGCCTTCGTTCAGCGGCTTGCCGAAGGCAAGTCCGCTGGAACGAATGGCTAGCCCTGCTACTGCACTTCGACATTAGACGGGCACGAGTTCTCAAACAGGCGCCAAAACTTCTGACCGTTGTAGTTGTACTCACACCGCCATGCCCATTTGTAGGTGACAGTTTGAACTTGCTCCTGCCTTCCAGTCCAGAAAGCTGTAGCGGCGAACGCGGGTGCTGCTGCAAGGGCGGAAAGTAGAAGGACGAAGACAGTTCTCATGTTTGTTGACTCCTCAATAAAGTTGACGTGGATTGGAACAAGGTGCCCAACGAAACCCGGAGAGGTTAGCCCTGGCCTGCCTTGAGATGCGCGATGTCGTCGGCGTGCTTGGGTTCGGTGCTCAGCGACAGCAATTCAAGGAGCGTGGTCACGGACGCAACTTTGACGGGGGTAGATCCGATTCGGGATTCATAGGCTTGGGCCCAATGTTCCTCGAACACCATATCCGGCCCTGGCGTGAGGATGTCTGCGTAGAAATAAACCTTGGCAGGAATTTGCATTCGCTTCGGTTGGATGAGTTCTTCGACGGTGATGCTATGCATGACCATTGGATTCGACGATAGCGCTGCGATGACCGCTTTGGCGGTTTGAACAGTGGGATCAATGAGAAGATCGAGATCATCGACGTGGCGACCAGGCACATGGAACTGCACGGCGAGTCCTCCAATGACGATGAACCGCGCGCCGAGCTTTGTAAGAGCCTCCACTAGCTCCTGATTTGCGCCAAAAACGTACAGGGTGCGTCGCATATGGGTAGGGCCCAACTTGTTATCGATACGCGACCTGCAACTCATGCAGATCGAATCCTGCAATAGCGGCGTCGCAGGTTGTTCGGGGCCGCTTCTGACGGGCTAACCGGATAGCGGCACAGTCTGCGCCGGCCGGGGCTCAGCGACCCCAAGGGCATAGTCCCTCTCCACGGCGCCATGGAAGCTGAACGGCATGCCCCTAACCAGGGAAGTTCTCGGGGAACTTGGCCTTCGCCCGCGCCTCGGCGGCGGAGATGACATTGCGCCGCACCAGGTCCGACAGGTTCTGGTCCAGCGTCTGCATGCCCAGGCTCTGGCCGGTCTGGATCGACGAGTACATCTGCGCGACCTTGTTCTCACGGATCAGGTTCTTGATCGCCGACGTGGCGAGCATGATCTCGTGCGCGGCGACACGGCCCGAGCCGTCCTTCAGCTTGCACAGCGACTGCGAGATCACCGCCACCAGCGATTCGGACAACATCGCGCGCACCATGTCCTTCTCGGCCGCCGGGAAGACGTCGACCACGCGGTCCACGGTCTTGGCCGCGCTGCTGGTGTGCAGCGTGCCGAACACCAGGTGGCCGGTCTCGGCCGCGGTCAGCGCCAGGCGGATGGTTTCCAGGTCGCGCATCTCGCCGACCAGGATCGCGTCCGGGTCCTCGCGCAGCGCGGCGCGCAGCGCGTTGTTGAAGCTCATCGTGTGCGGGCCGACCTCGCGCTGGTTGACCAGGCACTTCTTGCTCTCGTGCACGAATTCGATCGGGTCTTCCACCGTCAGCACGTGGCCGTACTCGTTTTCGTTCAGGTGGTTGACCATGCCGGCCAGCGTCGTGCTCTTGCCCGAGCCGGTGGGGCCGGTGACCAGCACCAGGCCGCGCGGGCGCAGCGCCAAATCGGCGAAGACCTTGGGCGCGGCCAGCTGCTCCAGCGTCAGGATCTTGCTCGGGATGGTGCGGAACACCGCGCCGGCGCCGCGGTTCTGGTTGAAGGCATTGACGCGAAAGCGCGCCAGGCCCTGGATCTCGAAGGAGAAGTCACACTCCAGCGTGTCTTCGTAGTGCTTGCGCTGGCCGTCGTTCATGATGTCGTAGACCATGGCGTGGACCTGCTTGTGGTCCAGCGGCTCGATGTTGATGCGCCGCACGTCGCCGTGCACGCGGATCATCGGCGGCAGCCCGGCCGACAGGTGCAGGTCGGAGGCCTTGTTCTTCACCGAAAAGGCCAGCAGTTGCGTGATGTCCATGGCGGGAACGCCTGCTGAAGGCGCTAAGCTCGAAACATTATGTCGAGCATCGCAGAGAACTTGCATCTTGTGCGGCGACGCATCGCACACAGCTGCCACGACGCGGGCCGGCCCGAGCAAAGCGTCACGCTGTTGGCGGTGAGCAAGACCTTCGATGCCACAGCCGTGCGCGCCGCATTCGCCGCCGGCCAGCGCGATTTCGGCGAGAACTACGTGCAGGAGGCGCTGGCGAAGATCGACGCACTGGCCGACCTGCGCGCACGCCTGAGCTGGCACCTGATCGGCCCGTTGCAGAGCAACAAGACGCGCGTCGTCGCCGAGCACTTCGACTGGGTGCACAGCGTCGACCGGCTGAAGATCGCGCAGCGCCTGGCCGAGCAGCGCCCCGCGTCGCTGCCGCCGCTGCAGCTGTGCCTGCAGGTCAACATCAGCGGCGAAGCCAGCAAGAGCGGGCTGCTGCCCGCCGAGGTGGCGGCGCTGGCGCCGGCGGTGGCGGCGCTGCCGGCCGAACGCGTGCGGCTGCGCGGGCTGATGGCCATTCCCGAGCCGGCCGCGGACGTCGAGGCGCAGCGGCGTCCGCACCGCGCGTTGCACGACCTGCTGGCGGCCTTGAACCAGGCCGGCCTGGCGCTGGACACCTTGTCGATGGGCATGAGCGCCGACCTGGAAGCCGCGGTGGCCGAAGGGGCCACGATGGTGCGCATCGGCACCGCGATCTTCGGCGGCCGCGGCTGAGGCACAGCGCGCGGCCTGCGGCCGGGGCGCGAACGTCAGTTCAGGTACATGCCCAGGTAGCGCCGGCCGCGGCTCACCGCATCGGCATCGGTGCACAGCGCGAACCACTCGACCAGCTGCAGCCGCGCCTTCTCGCGCCATTCGCCCTTGTCGCGCAGCACCACCTCGAGCAGCTGGTCGAAAGCGGCGCCGAAGTCGCCGGCATGCGCCTGCAGCGCGGCCAGCGCGAAGCGCGCGTCGAAGTCCTTGCCGTTGGCGGCGATGCGCGCCGCCAGCGCGGCCGGATCGCCCTCGGGCTTGTTGCGCGCCAGCTCGATGCGCTTGAGCAGCGCCGCGCGGCGGTCGCCACCCTGCTCGGCCGGCAGCTTCTTCAGCAGCTTCTCGGCGGCGTCGAACTCGCCGCGGTCGATCCAGCGTGTGGCCAGGTCGAGCGTCACCTCGGCATGACCGGGCTCGATGCGCAGCGCTTCGCCGAGCAGCATCTCGGCGTGTTGCGCATCGGGCGACTCGGCCGCCTCGGCGCGCAGCGCATCGACTTCCGACACCTGCTCACCGAGGTGCTTGTCGAGAAAGGCGCGCACCTGCCCCTCGGGCAGCGCGCCCTGGAACTGGTCCACCGGCCGGCCGCCGACGAACAGCACGACCAGCGGGATGCTGCGGATCTGCAGCGCGGCCGAGATCTGCGGCGCCTCGTCGGTGTTCAGCTTGGCCAGCACGAAGCGGCCGCCGTATTCCTGCGCCAGCTTCTCGAGGATCGGCTTCAGGTTGCGGCACGGGCCGCACCACGGCGCCCAGCAGTCGAGCAGCACCGGCACGTCGAGCGAGCGCTCGAGCACGGTCTGGCGGAAATCGGCCTCTGTGACGTCGAAGGACAGGCCGGGATCGGCGGGGGCAGCGTTCATGGTTCGGCAGATGGGGCAAGGCGGGCCGCTTGCAAGCGCAGCGGCGAAGGCGCGCATCTTAATGAATGAAGCAGGCGATGCGCAGCGGCTGGCTACACTGGGCCGCATGCAAACATCTCCCATCGTCTTCATCGGCGGCGGCAACATGGCCTCGGCGCTGATCGGCGGCCTGCTGCGCAGCGGCCATGCGGCGCAGTCGGTCGTCGTCGTCGAACCGCTTGCCGAGCAACGCGAGCGGCTCGAAAAGCAGTTCGGCGTGCGCTGCCACGCCAGCGCCGACGCCGCACCGGACGGCGCGGAGCTGCTGGTCTGGGCGGTCAAGCCGCAGGTCTTCGCCGATGCGGCCGCGGCCTGTGCCGGGCGGGTGGCCGGCGCGCTGCACCTCAGCGTGATGGCCGGCGTGCGCTGCGGCACGATCGCGCGCGCCACGGGCGCGAGCCGCATCGTGCGCAGCATGCCGAACACGCCGGCGCTGATCGGCAAGGGCATCGCCGGCCTGTACGCGACGCCCGAGGTGACGGCAGCACAGCGCGCGCAGGTCGAGGCGCTGCTGGCGCCGACCGGCCAGACCCTGTGGGTCGCGCAGGAAGCCGATCTGGACGCGGTGACCGCGCTGTCCGGCTCGGGCCCGGCCTATGTGTTCTATGTCATCGAGGCGATGCTGCAGGCGGCGCAGGACATGGGGCTCGATGCGGCCCAGGGCCGCGCGCTGGCGCTGGCCACCGTGGCCGGCGCCACCGAGCTGGCGCGCCAATCGGACGAGCCGGTGGCGACGCTGCGCGAGCGTGTCACGTCCAAGGGCGGCACCACCCATGCGGCGCTCAGTTCGCTGCAGGCCGACGGCATGCACGCCGCCTTCGTCAAGGCGATCCGCGCCGCGCAGCAGCGCGCGAAGGAACTCGGCGAACCGGACTGAGAGGCATCCAGGCGCAACGCGCTTGCGACTCCGCGCGACCTCTGCGTCCTCCTTTGCTCCGCGGTGAAGGTCTTCGAGTTCGGCTGCTTCGCGCCGTGACCGCGCAGCGGATCAGCGCAGCGTCAGGTCGAGCGCCACGCCGGCGAAGACCGCGCCGCCGAGCCAGTGGTTCAGCCTGAAGGCCTTGAAGCAGCCTTCGCGCGTGCGCTGGCGGATCAGCGTGTAGTGCCAGGCGGCCTGCGCGGCCGCCGCGGCGATGCCGACCAGGAATACCGGCCCCAGGCCGAGCATGCGGCCGAGCCACACCCAGCCGATCAGGTGCAGCGCGTAGCAGCCCATCACCACCGCCACATCGAAGCGGCCGAGCGTGATGGCCGAGGTCTTCATGCCGATGCGCAGATCGTCGTCGCGATCGACCATCGCGTACTCGGTGTCGTAGGCCAGCACCCACCACAGATTCGTCAGCAGCAACGCCCAGGCCTGCCACGGCACGGCGGCGCCGATCGCGCCGAGGCTCCAGTCGGCGCCGCCCAGCGCCGCGGCAAAGGCCATCGGCATGCCGAAGCTGAAGGCAACGCCGAGCACTGCCTGCGGCATCGACACCATGCGCTTCGCATAGGGGTACAGCAGCGTGATCGCCAGCCCGGCGAACGACAGCAGGATCGTCGGCGGGTTGGTGGTCAGCACCAGCGCGAAGGCAAGCAGCGCCAGCGCCGCGCCCAGCGCCAGCGCCTCGGGCACGCCGATCGCCCCGCGGGTCACCGGCCGCTGCGCGGTGCGCTTCACGTGGCGGTCGAAGTCGCGATCGGCGACGTCGTTGATGCAGCAGCCGGCGCTGCGCATCAGGATCGTGCCGAGCACGAAGACGAGCAGCAGGTGCCAGCCGGGCCAGCCGTCGGCCGCGATCCACAGCGCCGACAGCGTCGGCCACAGCAGCAGCAGCCAGCCGGCCGGACGGTTCCAGCGGATCAGGTCAAGGTACAGCGCCAGGCGCGACGGCGTGGCGGCAGCCAGGCCGCTCATCTGCGCAGCGACGGAAGCGGGCGGTTCACGGCGCTATTGTCGGCGCGCCGCTCAACCCGCGGCACGACGGCCCGCCGTCCACCGGTCGAGCTTCGCGCGCGCCTGGTTCGTTGCCGGATCCATCGCCGCGTCGTGCCCCGGGCGCTTGCAGCACAGCTCGATGACGTAGCCATCGGGGTCGCGGAAGTAGATCGAGTCGATGAAACCGTGGTCCGACACGCCGCGCGTCTCGATGCCTTGGGCCTTGCCCTTGGCGAACATCGCGTCGAGCACCGGCCGCTCGACTTCGAGCGCGATATGCAGGTCGAAGTCGTGCTGCGCCTTGAACTCGAACGGCATGTCCGGCGCCTCGAAGAAGGCCAGGTGCGAACCGTCGTCCAGGCGGTAGAAGGTGTGCAGCGTCTGCGTCTGGCGGCCGCTCTTCGTCTGGCCGATCTCCAGCGTGCCGACCAGCGGCAGGCCGAGGAAGTCCTCGTAGAACGCGCGCGTGCGTTCCGAATCGCGGCAGCGGTAGGCGTTGTGGTGCAGTTTGCGGATCATCGCGATCTCCGTCGCACCGGCACCGGCCGGCGCGTGGTCGAGGTGGGGGCGTTCGAGCGGTTTTCAGTCCAGCGTGACCTCGGTGTGCGCCGCGCCGGCGCGATCGGCCACCGCGCGCAAGCCGATGCGCGCACCGCGCGGGCCGTGCACGATCCATTCGGCCACCGCACGGTCTGCCGTGACCGCCGGGCTCGGCACGAAGGCCTGCAGCGACGTCTGCGGCGCATGGCCCTCCAGCTGCGGGCCGATGCTGCGCTCGGCGCCGCTGAGCAGGCCGGCCCCCGGCGGCAGGTGGATGTGGAAGACCACGCCGCGTGCGACCTTGCGCTCGAGCGCGCGCTTGCTGATGTAGGCCGGCAGGTAGCCGGCGTTGGCCACCGCGAAGCGCACGCGCCAGGTGTCGTCGCCGAGGGCACGCACCTCGGCGCGCAGCACTTCCAGCTTGGGCAGCGCCAGCGCGATCTGTGCCATCCAGCCCGGGAAGCGCGCGGCCTCGCGCTCGCGCAGCGCCGGCGGCGGGTTGCGCCAGTAGTTCATCTTGTCCCAGCCGCCGAGTTCCACCGCACCCAGCTGCGGGTGCTGGAAGGCGTACCAGTCGACGTGCGCGCGGCCCTCGCAATGCTCGTCGCTCCACTTCAGCAGCTTCAGGTCGTCCTCGGGCGGGTGCTCGCGGTACCAGTGGATCCAGTCGTAGTCGGTGATGCCGGCCTCGCGGTTCGGGGCCCACAGCTCCACCGTCCAGAACAGCGCCCCCAGGTGCTCGTAGATCCAGTCCTGCGTGCCGGTGATGATCTCCTTCGGGTGGTACTTGAAGTCGTGGTGGATGCTGATGGCCGGGTAGCCGGTCAGCTGCGTGCCCAGCGCGCTGAGGCGCTTGTAGACCCACAGGTCCTCGGGCGTCATGTCGTCGTCGCTCTGCGTGCCCATCGGCCGCAGGATCACGCCGCTGTGCGTGTGGAAGCTCACCGCCGCGCCGATGTTCGGGTGCTTGACGATGAAGTCGACCATCGCGCGCACCTCGGGCTCGCTGGCCGGGTAGGGGCCGGCGCCGCTCTGCTCGAACTCCTGGCGCCAGTAGGCGGGGAAATTGCGGTTCAGGTCCAGGCCCTCGCGGTTGGGGTTGACCTTGACCTGCAGCCCGTCGAAATGCGTCAGCGTGCCCTCGGGCATGACGCGGTAGTACTCGCCGCCGAAGTCGCCCGGCTCGCGCGGCACCAGCACGCGCGGCTCGCGCGGGTGTGGCTTCCAGCCGCCGTGCGGGTCCTTGATGCGCATGCTGAGCACGCGGCCGTCGCCGTCCACGTCTTCCACCGTCAGCCCATCCACCGCCGGCTCGTCGAAGGGATAGGGGCGTGTGCCCGAGCGGATGTGCCGTGGCGAGTCGGCCAGCGCCAGCTCGGCGCCGTCGGGGTTCAGGCGCGGCACGATGTAGACCGCGCGCGTGTCCAGCAGCTGCGTCGCCTGGCGGCCGGCTGCGTCGGTGCCGCCGTAGTGGGTCAGCAGCCAGTGCAGCCAGTACAGGCAGGCGGTGCTGGCGGTCAGCTCGGCGGCGTGGATGTTGCCGTCGACCCAGAACGCGGGCTTGTCCGCGTCGCTGCCGGTGGCCTGGTTCGTCAGCGTCACCAGCCAGATGTCGCGGCCCTCGTGGCTCTTGCCGATGGCGCGCACGGCCACCAGCTCGGGCCGCGCCGCCGCATAGTCGGCCAGCAGGCGCGTCAGCTCGGGGTGGCGGTAGAACTGGTCGAAACGCGGGATCGGGATGTCGGGCATGGTGGTGCGCGGGCGGCCGAGGTGCCGGCCCATTCTGCGCGATGGCGGGAATCGGCCGGCGCTCAGGGACATGACGCGGCGCAAGGCGCGCCCGCGAAAGCATGGCAAGCTGCAGGCCACCCAACTACCGTGGAGTTCCGCCATGGCCGAGATGATGAAAGCCGCCGTCGTCCACCAGTTCGGTCAACCCCTGGTGATCGAGGACGTGCCGGTGCCCGAGGTGCCCGACGGGCAGGTGCTGGTCAAGGTGGTGGCCTCGGGCGTGTGCCACACCGATCTGCACGCCGCCAACGGCGACTGGCCGGTCAAGCCGACGCTGCCCTTCATCCCCGGCCACGAAGGCGTGGGGCACGTGGCGCGCGTGGGCCGCGGCGTCAGGCTGGTGAAGGAGGGCGACCGCGTCGGCGTGCCCTGGCTGCACACCGCCTGCGGCCACTGCGAGCACTGCATCACCGGGTGGGAGACGCTGTGCGACGCGCAGCAGATGACCGGCTACAGCGTCAACGGCGGCTATGCCGAATACGTGCTGGCCGACCCCGGCTTCGTCGGTCACCTGCCCGACAGCCTGGGCTTCGAGGAGGCCGCGCCGGTGCTGTGCGCCGGCGTCACCGTCTACAAGGGCCTGAAGGCGCTGGACTGCAAGCCCGGCGACTGGGTGGCGATCTCCGGCATCGGCGGGCTCGGCCACATGGCGGTGCAGTACGCCAAGGCGATGGGCTTCAAGGTCATCGGCGTGGACATCGCCGACGACAAGCTGGCGCTGGCGAAGCAGCTCGGCGCCGACATGGTGGTCAACGCGGCGACGCAGGACGCGGTGGCCGAGGTGCAGAAGCACGTGCGCGGCGCGCACGGCGTGCTGGTGACGGCGGTGTCGCGCGCCGCTTTCGCGCAGGGCATCGGCATGCTGCACAAGCGCGGCACGATGTCGCTGGTGGGCCTGCCGCCGGGCGACTTCGCGCTGCCGATCTTCGACGTCGTGCTCAACGCCAAGACCGTGCGCGGCTCGATCGTCGGCACCCGCGCCGACCTGATCGAGTCACTGGCCTTCGCCGGCGACGGCCTGGTGAAGTCGCACTACTCGACCGACAAGCTGGACCACATCAACCAGATCTTCGACCGCATGAAGGCCGGCACGATCGAAGGGCGCGTGGTGATGACGCTCTGACGCGGCCCGCACACCGCGCGCGGTTCAGCCCAGCGCCGAACCGTCGACGAAGACACGCACTTCGCCGGGCGTGAAGGACTGCCAGGCTTCGTCGGCGGTGAGCGGCTCGGTGGCCACCACCGCGACGCGGTCGTCGGGCGTGGTCAGTGCGGCGAAGTCCACGCTCAGGTCCTCGTCGGCCAGCCGCGCGTGGCGGAACGGGTGGCGGCGTTCCAGCCACCACAGCTTGGTCGAGCCGTGCGCCCACAGCGCCTGGCCGTTGGACAGCAGCAGGTTGAAGGTGCCGTGCGCGTGCAGCCGCGGCAGCAGTTCGCGCAGCGTATGTGTCAGCTCGGCGATCGTCGGCACGCCGGCATGCGACTTGGCCAGCTCCTGCATCAGCCAGCAGAAGGCGCGTTCGCTGTCGGTCGAGCCCACCGGGCGGAAGGCGCCGTGCAGCCGCGGCGAAAAGTCCTTCAGATCGCCGTTGTGCGCGCACACCCAGTAGCGCCCCCACAGCTCGCGCACGAAGGGGTGGCAGTTCTCCAGCGCCACCTGGCCCTGCGTGGCCTTGCGGATGTGGGCGATGACGTTCTCGCTCTTGATCGGGTAGCGGCGCACCATCTCGGCCACCGGCGAGTCGCGCGCGCTGACCGGGTCGATGAACAGGCGCAGCCCCTTGTCCTCGAAGAAGGCGATGCCGAAGCCGTCCTTGTGCTCGTCGGCGCGCGTCGCCAGCCCGGTGAACGAGAACATCACGTCGGTCGGCGTGTTGGCGTTCATGCCCAGCAGCTGGCACATCTCAGCCCACCCCCGAAGCGCCTTTGGCGCTCCCCCTCAAGGGGGTGCCGCCAGCGGCCCGGCGAAGCCGGTTCCACGGCGGCCGCTCGGAAGGACGCGATGCGCGCGGCATGGGCTCGTCACCGTATCGGCAGGAACAGTTTGGCGATGCCCTTGGCGCTGACCAGGTTGCCGGGGTTGGCGGTTTCTTCCAGCACGCCGCTCATGCGCCGCAGGATGCGCTCGCTCTTGCGCGCGCGCCAGATCACCAGGTCGGCCAGCCAGGGGTGGGCGTTGACGCGGCTGGCCTTGCGGTACAGCTCGAAACGCGGCTGCAGCGCGCGGATCGCCCCCTCGTAATCCTCGCGTACGGCACCGTCGCCGAGCTGCTGCTCGCGGCCCTTGACGATGGCCGAGGCCGCCAGCATGCCGGTCTGCATGGCCTTGCCGATGCCTTCGCCTGAAAAGTCGTAGGTGCTGCCGATGGCCTCGCCGGTGGCCAGCAGGCCGGCGCGCGAATAGTCCGCGCCGTCGAGCGAACAGCGCAGCGGCGCGCCCTTCAGCTCACCCAGCGGCGTGCCCGTGGCCATCAGCTCGCGCGCCGGCGCGTAGATCTCGCAGAAGGCATCGAACACCTGGCGCAGGTTCACGTCCTGCATGCGCAGGCGCTGCGCACCCGCCAGGCTGAAGCAGTCGGCCAGGCCGACGCCGATGTTGAACACGCCATCCGGGCACGGAAAGATCCAGCCGTAGCCGTGTTTCAGCCGCTTGTGCCAGACGATCTCCAGCGCGCGGAGGCGGCCGACCAGCGCCTCGTTGCGCACGTAGCCGCGCAGCGCGATGCCGGTGGGCGTGCGCCGCCGGCACAGCCCGGCAGACAGCATCGCCTGCGGTGGCGCGCCGGTGGCCAGCACCACCCAGGGCGCACGCAGTTCGTGCACCCGATCGCCGGATTTCAGCCGCGCGCCGACGACACGCTCGCCGTCGAGCAGCGGCGCCTCGAAGCGCCAGGGTGTGTGCAACGCCACGCCGGCGCGCTGCGCCGCCTTCACCAGGATATGGTCCAGCACCTTGCGCGGCAGCACCGCCACCGTGCCCGGCACGTCGACCCGGCCGCCGCGCGGGCCGATGCAGGCCACGTGCCGCGCGGCCTGCGCCTGTGCCATCACCTCCTCGTACACGCCCAGACGGCGCAGTGCCGCGTGCGCATCGGGGATCAGGCCGTCGCCGCAGATCTTGTCGCGCGGGAAGTCGTGCTGGTCGACCAGTACCGCATGCAGCCCGGCGCGTGCCAGCATCTGCGCACAGGCGCTGCCGGCCGGGCCTGCACCGACGACGAGCACATCGCAGGATTCGGGCAGGGGCGCGTCGCTCATCGCGGGGATTGTAGGCAGCGGCCCTGGCGCGGCCATGTCATGCTCGGCACCGCAACTACCGCGGACCCGTGATGCCCCATACCGACCCGAAACTGCTGCAGCCGCTGTGCGAAGACCTGGCACTGGCCCTGCGCGCCGCCGCGCACCACGGCCTGGCCGAAGGCGTTTGCAACCACTTCAGCGTGGCGCTGCCCGACGACAGCCGGCGCTTCCTGATCAACCCGCGCGGGCTGCACTGGAGCGAGGTCGGTCCGGACGACATCGTGCTCGTCGACGAACACGGCCAGGTGCTGCAGGGCCGCCACCGCGTCGAGCCGACCGCCATGTTCATCCACGCCGCCGTGCACCGCATCACCGGCCAGGCGGTGGTGCTGCACACCCACATGCCCCATGCCACCGCGCTGACGCTGACCCGCGAGCGTGCACTCGACCCCTGTTCGAGCCAGGGCGCGATGCGCTTTCACGGCCGCATCGGCATAGATGCCGACTACAACGGCCTGGCGCTGGACCGGGCCGAAGGCGAGCGCATCGCGCGCGCCATGCAGGGCAAGGACGTGGCCTTCCTGGCCAACCACGGCGTCATCGTCTGCGGCGCCACCATCGCGCACGCCTACGACGACCTGTACTACCTGGAGCGCGCCTGCCTGCACCAGGTGCTGGCGATGAGCACCGGCCGGCCGCTGGCGCGTGTCGACGAAGCGCTGTCGGCCCGCGTGGCCAAGCAGATCCAGGGCGAGCGCGAGCAGTCGGAGCTGTTCTTCGGGGCGCTGCGGCGCATGCTGCCGGCGCCGCGCTGAGCCGCCCGCGCCGCTTTCAGCCGCGCGCCGCG
>DAORHX010000059.1:0-14280 GCA_035438245.1 Rubrivivax sp. | reverse complement strand
ACGTGCGCCACATGGACAAGGTGCGCATCCGCATCGGCAACCTGACGATGACGAATCACCCGATCCACCTGCACGGCCACGAGTTCCTGATGACCGGCACCGACGGCGGGCCGACGCCGAAGTCCACGCGCCGCTACGAGGTTACGGAGGACATCGCGGTCGGGCAGATGCGGCAGATCGAGTTCCTGGCCGACGAGGAGGGCGACTGGGCTTTCCACTGTCACAAGAGCCACCACACGATGAACGCGATGGGCCACGACGTGCCGACGATGATCGGCGTCGACCATCGCGGCGTGGCGCGCCAGATCACCAAGCTGATCCCGGACTACATGGTGATGGGCGAGCGCGGCATGAAGGACATGACCGAGATGGAGATGCCGCTGCCCGACAACACCGCGCCGATGATGGCCGGCCAAGGGCCGTTCGGCGCGGTCGGCATGGGCGGCATGTTCAGCGTGGTCAAGGTGCGGCGCGACCAGAAGCCCGGCGACTACAGCGATCCCGGCTGGTTCAAGCACCCGCCGGGAACGGTGGCCTACGAGTTCACCGGGTCGCTGCCGGAGCCGGCGCGCTTCAAGGCCGAAGGCGGCGGCTCGATGCCGCGGGCGGCAACGCCTGCCGTGCCGACCGAAGTCAAGGTGCGCAAGCCGGTGGGCGGCTCTGCCCAACACAAGCACTGATCGTGTTCACGACCGGGAGCCCCGATGTTGCACAACCTGGCGCCACAACCCGACCCCGCACGCGCGCTCGCCAACTACCGCGTGCTCGCGGCCGGCTACGACAGCACCTGCCGCTACATCGCGCCGTTGCGGCAGCGGGCGATCGACGCCTTGCAGCTGAGGCCCGGTGAGACCGTGCTCGACATCGCCTGCGGCACCGGGCCGGCTTTGCCGCAACTGGCGCGCGCGGTCGGGGCCGCGGGCAAGGTCATCGGCATCGAGCTGAGCCCACAGATGGCGGCGCTGGCCAGGGCGCGGCTGCAAGCCGAAGGTGTGGCCGGCTCGGCCCAGGTCATCGAGACCGCGGTCGAATCGATGCCGATGCTCGGCGCGGCCGACGCGATGCTGCTGTGCTACACGCACGATGTGTTGCAGTCGCCTGCGGCCATCGGGCGTCTGCTCGAGTGCGCCAAACCCGGCGCGCGCATCGCCATCCTCGGCATGAAGACCTTGCCGTGGTGGTGGGGCTGGCCGCTGAACCTGTTCAACCTGTACCGCGCGCGCCGCTACCTGACCACCTTCCGCCAGCTGCGCCGACCCTGGCAGCGGCTCGAAGAGCAAGGCGCGATGCTGCGGCAGGTGCATTCGGCGCTGTGGGGCAGCGCCTACATCGCCGCGGGCACCCTGCCCAATCGGGGGCGCTGCGACTCCCCGCCATCGGGCGGCAAAGCCGATGCTCCGGCCCAAGCCGCACACAAACCGCAGCACTGACTCACACCACCAGCAAAGGAACCACCATGCAGATCAGCAAGAGAAACCTCGTCGTCGCCACGGCGGCCGGCCTGCTCGCGGCCACCGGCCGCGTGCTCGCGCACGGCGATGAAAAGCATCCCGCGAAGGCCGGCCCGGTGAAGAAAGAGCAGAAGGACTGGGGCATCGCGGGCGATGCCAAGGCGGCGAAGCGCAGCATCAATGTCGGCATGTCGGACAACATGCGCTTCACCCCGGACCGCATCGCCGTCAAGCTGGGCGAAACGGTGCGCTTCGTGGCCCGCAACGATGGCAAAGTGATGCACGAATTCGTCATCGGTACCCAGGCCGAGAACGCCAAGCATGCCGAGATGATGCTCAAGTTCCCGGGCATGGAACACGACGAGCCCTACATGGCGCACGTGCCGCCGGGCAAGACGGGCCAGATTGTCTGGACCTTCAACCGCGCCGGGCAGTTCGAGTTCGCCTGCCTGATCGCCGGGCACTACCAGGCAGGCATGGTCGGCACGATCACGGTGAGCGCCTCATGAAGGCCGGCCGACGCGAGTTCATGACTGCAGTCGCCATTGCGCTGGCCTTGCCGAACGTCGCCCATGCGGCGAGCGCCTCGGTGGAGGTGTGGAAAGCACCGACTTGCGGCTGCTGCAAGGACTGGATCCGCCACATGGAGGCCAACGGCTTCGGCGTGAAGGTCCACGACAGCGGCAACACCGCGGCACGCGCGCGTCTGGGTATCCCGATACGGCTGGGCTCGTGCCACACGGCACTGGTCGAAGGCTATGCGATCGAGGGTCATGTGCCGGCACGCGAGATCCGGCGGTTGCTGGCCGAGCGGCCGAACGCCATCGGCCTGGCGGTGCCCGGCATGCCCATCGGCTCGCCCGGCATGGACGGCCCCGCATATGGCGCCCGCAAGGATGCTTACGACGTGCTGCTGGTCCGCAAGGACGGCAGCACCACCTCCTACCAAAGCTACCCCTGAAGGACCTCGAAATCATGAACACGATCCTGAAGCAACTGATCGCCGCCCTCTGCATCGCCATGCTGACGCCGCTTGGCGCGCTGGCGGACGACGCCCACCACAAGCCCAAGGCCGCGACAGCCGCAGGCGCCGATGACCTGGCTGACGGCGAGGTCCGCAAGGTCGATCTGGAGGCCGGCAAGGTGACCCTTAAGCATGGCGACATCAAGAGCCTGGACATGCCCGCGATGACCATGGTCTTTGTGGTCAAGGACAGAGCCATGCTCGACAAGCTGAAGACGGGCGACAAGGTCCGTTTCAAGGTGATCAACGACGGTGGCAGGTTCATGCTGACCGAAATCCAGCCTGCAAAGTAGCGGCTTTAGGATGCCGCGGACTCGACCCGGCGCCGCGGCGTTGTCGGCCTTGCTCGTGCTGGCGCTGCCGCTTCTTGCCGGCTGCAGCACGCCGCGTCTCGACGTGCCGCCGCCGCCTTCGCATGCACTCGCCGATCCGCAGGTCACGACACTGGGGCGTGAGGTGGGCGCGGCGGCCAGCCTGCATCCGGGCCGGTCCGGCTTCAGCCTGGTCGTCTCGGGGCGCGAGGCGCTGACCACGCGAGCCGCGCTGGCGGACCTGGCCGAGCGCACGCTCGACCTGCAGTACTACAGCGCCGGGAACGACCGGACGACCGATCTGCTGCTGCTGCGCCTCGAGGCCGCCGCGTCGCGTGGCGTGCGGGTGCGCATCCTGCTCGATGACATCTACCCGCCGACGCGCCGCTTCGGCCAGCGTGCCGCCGCCCTGCACCGGGGTGTCCAGGTGCGCATCTACAACCCCTTCTTCTGGAGCGGCGACTGGGACCCGGTGCGCGTGGCCGAACTGCTGGCCGACGCCGAGCGACTGAACCGGCGCATGCACAACAAGCTGTGGATCGCGGACAACGCCGCGGCCATCATCGGCAGCCGCAACCTCGGCGATGCGTACTTCGACGGGCTCGACGCGGGCAATTTCTCGGACGTCGACCTGCTCGTGGCCGGGCCGATCGTGGCTGACCTGTCGCAGTCCTTCGATGTCTACTGGAACAGCGCCTCAGCCGTGCCGCTCGAGCGGCTCGGCGCCGCCCTGGACGACGCTGCGGCCGAACGCTCGCGACAAGCGCTGCAAGCGCGCAGTGGTGCCTGCGAGGACGCAACTTCGTGTGCATCGCTCGTTCCGACGGCCCTGCAAGGCGAAGCCGACCGTCTGCGCTCGAAGATCGACCAGTTCGTCTGGGCGGACGCGGACGTCATCTTCGACCTGCCCGAGGAGCAGAAGACCCCGGTCGGCTCGGGCGTCGAGCATGGCTGGATCGAAGACCGCCCGGGAGGGGTCCGCACCGAGTCCGAACTGCTGATCGTCTCGCCGTACCTCGTGTTCGGAGAAGACGCCCTGGACCACCTGGCCGACATGCGCCGACGCGGCGTGCGCGTCGCGGTGCTGACCAACTCGCTGGACTCGACCGACTCGCTGGCCGCGCATGCCGGCTACGCGCGTCAGCGCGAGGCGCTTCTGGCGGGCGGCGTCGAACTGTTCGAGATGCGGCCGCAGGCCGGGTCGAGCCGGCACGGCCTGACGCACCGCTGGCTTCAGCCGCAGGCGGGCAGCCTGCACGCCAAGGTCGTCATCCAGGATCGCCGCCGTGCGATCGTGGGTTCGCCGAACCAGGACCCGCGCTCGCGCCTTCACAACCGCGAAGTCTGGCTGACCGTGCGCAGTGCCGGCATTGCCGCGGAACTGGCTGCGCTGTTCGACGAGGCCAGCGACGCGCACCATGCCTACAGGCTCGAACTGGTGGACGGTGACGATGGGCCGCGTGTGGAATGGCATACCCAGGAGCGCGGCGAGCCGGTCGTTCACAGCGTCGAACCGGCGGCCAGCCCATGGCTGAAGCTTTGGCGCGCCATGCTGGGTGCGCTCGTTCCCGAGCACCTGCTTTGAGCATGCTTCGAGAGTTGACCTGGCGCAAGGTCGTTGCCATGGCCGGTGCTAATCTGGCCCGGGCGGACTTCAGACTCATGCACGCGTTTCGAAACTCCAAGCAGCGATTGCAGCGTCTCGTGTGGTTGACGCTGCTGACGTGGTCCTTCGCCCTGGCTTCCGGCGTCGTCAATGCCTGCGTGCTGAGCCTGCCCGGGCGCATAGCCGAAGGCGCCAGCCCGACGGCGCATGGCGAAGCCGCGACCCCTGCGAGGTCTTCCGAAGGCATCGGGAAGCACGGTCCGGAGGATCGGAGAGAGGCGACCAATGGTCCGCATCCGCACGAGCAGGACCCTGGCAACTCCGGCAAGGACACTTGCCTGAAGTTCTGCGATGACGAGTCCTCGGTAGTCGCGAAGAGCACGCCCTCCAGTGCGGACACGGTGACAGCTCTCGTCGATGTGCGCGTCGATCGGCACCTTGCCGTTGCGCGCTTGCAAGCCGACTCCGGCCCGTTGCCGGAGCCTCCGCGTGCCCAGGGGCCGCCGCTGGTCATCCGCTTTCTGCGCCTGACCCTATAGATCCTCACGTCCTGCAGCCGGCGGGACCTGCTCCCGTGCCGGCGGCCTGCGCATGGCCGGGTCCGCTGGCGCCACTTCGTCGATTCGAGACCGGCGCTGCCTTCGCGCCGTGCCACACCCTTTGTCTCACCAACCAGGAGGTTCCCATGTCTTCGTTCTGGACTGTCATTTCCGTTTCGACCCTTGTCCTCCTCACCGCCTGTGCCAGCCCTGGTGGGCAGGCCAATGCGTCCGACACATCGGCCGCGGCCGGTGCACACGCCAGCCACCATCCCGGCACCACAGCACCGATGCCCGGCATGCAGGACCAGATGAAAGCAATGCGCGACATACACGACAAGATGATGAATGCGAAGACCCCCGCCGAGCGTGAAGCGCTGATGGCCCAGCATATGAATGCCATGCAGGGCGGCATGGACATGATGAAGCGCATGGGCTGCATGGGGCCGATGGGCGGCATGGCGGGCGGCGACATGGCCCAGCGACAGCAGGCGATGGAAGGCTGCGCGCAGATGATGCAGACGATGATGGACATGATGGGGCAGCGCATGCCGAACGCGCCCGCGTCCAAGTGATCGACCGCGAGGAACACCACCATGTATGCGTATCGTCGTCACTCACGTTCGACACCACGACCCCGCGCGCAGCGGGGTGCGGCATCGCCCTGGATCTTCGCCGGCTTTCTTGCGGTAGCCGGGTTCTTCATCTTCACGGAACACCGCGCCCACCTGATGGGCGCGTGGCCGTTCATCCTGCTCGCGCTGTGCCCGCTGATGCACCTCTTTCATGGCCGACATGGTCACGGCCGCGGTGCGGATCCCAACGACGAGCGGAGCGCCCCCGCCGGCAACGATGCAGGGCGAGCAGCGCCTCCCACGGACCCGCGCCTGCCGCATTCGCACTGAATCCCCTGCAAAGGAATCGCCATGTCCAACGACAACCCTGCGGCCTACGGCTTGTGGTCCCTGGTCGTCATCAACTCGCTCGTGTTCGTCCTCTTCGCGTTCAGCTTCGCCAGGCCGCAGACGCGCCGCGACTGGCGCTCGTTCGGCGCGTTCTCCGGCTTCCTGGTGGCGCTTTTCGCCGAGATGTACGGCTACCCGCTGACCATCTACCTGCTGTCCGGCTGGCTGGGGACAAGATTCCCCGGCATCGACTTCATGTCGCATGACGCCGGACATCTGCTCGAGGTGACGTTCGGCTGGCAGGCCAATCCGCATTTCGGCCCGTTCCATCTGCTCAGCGCCCTCTTCATCGGCGGCGGGTTCTGGCTGCTCTCCTCCGCCTGGTCGGTGCTGTATGCGGCCCAGCGCAGCGGCATGCTGGCACAGACCGGCGCCTACGCGCGCGTCCGGCACCCGCAGTACGTGGCCTTCGTGCTGGTCATGTTCGGCTTCCTGCTGCAGTGGCCGACGCTGCTGACGCTCGTGATGTTCCCGGTCCTGGTGATCATGTACGCGCGCCTGGCGGCACACGAGGAGGCCGAGATGCGCATTCGGTACGGTCCGGTCTACGACGACTATGCGGCGCGCACGCCGCGCTTCGTGCCCGCGTTCGGTGCCGGCCGGCGCGAGTCGGCGGGCTGAGCTTGTGGTCGCCCGTGGCGCAGGCGCAGCCCCGATGCGAGGCAGCGCAGGGCCGGCTGGCGGTCCGCGCGCAGCAAGCCTTCGATTGGCTGGACGATCACCGCCACCTGTCGTCGCACATGGCGTCGTCGTCGTGGATGATGGCCGGGTCGTCGATGCACACCGAGTTCGACGAACGCCGCTTCCGCGCAGTCGGCAGCCGGTTGCGCATGCACGGGCGTGTGCTCGGCCTGCCGCTGGCTCTGCAGGAACAGGTGGTCGTGCGCGAGCCGCCACGCCGCAAGGTCTGGGAAACGGTCGGCGAGCCGAGCTTGCTGGTCATCAGTGCCTACCGCATGGGTTTCGAACTCGAAACCGCCGGCGGCGGCGTTGCCCTCACGATGCGCATCGACCACGAACCGCCTTCGCACGGTGTCGCGCGCTGGTTGGGCCTGGCGCTGGGGCGCGCCTACGCGCGCTGGTGCGTGCGCACGATGGTCCGCGATGCGCAACGCGCGCTACCGCCTTGACGCCGCGGTCGCTGCCTGATGGAGTGGCGCATGGCAGCGCACGCGACGCGTCGCGCTTGACATTGCCATCGTAGGAAGGTCTATCGTGCGCCAACCCTGACGGACAGCTCGTCGATCAGAGAGGAAAGAGCCATGGACACACGCGCCCACGCCAGTCATGCAGGTCATGCACACGGACATTCGCACCACGCCCCGCAGCCGTCGGACAGCGCCGTCGGCTTGAAGGATCCGGTGTGCGGCATGACGGTGACCGAACAATCGCCGCACCACACCGAGCACGAGGGCCGGCCGCACTACTTCTGCAGCGCGAAGTGCCTGGCGAAGTTCAGTGCCGAGCCCGCGAAGTACCTGCAGCCTGCTGCGGCGGCGCCAACTCCCGTCCCGCCCGCCGCAGAGGCCACGCCCGGCACGATCTACACCTGCCCGATGCACCCGGAGATCCGTCAGGACCATCCGGGCAACTGCCCGAAGTGCGGCATGTCGCTGGAACCCGTGCTGCCCGACCTGGACAACACCGAGAACCCGGAACTGCGGGACTTCCAGCGCCGCTTCTGGTGGACGCTGCCGCTGACGGTGGTCGTCACCGTGCTGGCCATGTTCGGCCACCGCTTCGGCTGGTTCGACATGGCCACGCAGAGCTGGATCGAACTGGTGCTGACACTGCCGATCGCGCTGTGGGCCGGCTGGCCTTTCTTCGTGCGTGGCGCGCAGTCGGTCGCCAACCGCAGCCCGAACATGTGGACGCTGATCGGCCTGGGCACCGGCGCGGCCTTCGTCTACAGCGTGGTGGCCACGCTGGCGCCGCAGGTCTTTCCGGCGTCCTTCGTGTCGATGGGCCGGGTAGCGGTGTACTTCGAGGCGACGGCAGTGATCATCTCGCTGACGCTGCTCGGCCAGCTGCTGGAGCTGAAGGCGCGCTCGCAGACCTCGGCGGCGATCCGCTCGCTGCTCGGCCTGGCACCGAAGACCGC
This sequence comes from Rubrivivax sp., assembly GCA_035438245.1. Taxonomy (GTDB): domain Bacteria; phylum Pseudomonadota; class Gammaproteobacteria; order Burkholderiales; family Burkholderiaceae_C; genus Rubrivivax. Next base: position 6,283 of record DAORHX010000059.1, on the reverse strand, counting down.
ACGCCGCATCGCCGCCGATGGCAGCGAAGAGGACGTGCCGCTGACGCACGTGCACGTCGGCGACCTGCTGCGCGTGCGGCCCGGCGAGAAGGTGCCGGTCGACGGCGTGGTCGTCGAAGGCTCGAGCGCCGTCGACGAGTCGATGCTCACCGGCGAGCCGCTGCCGGTGACCAAGCGCACCGGCGACAAGCTGATCGGCGCGACGCTGAACACCAGCGGCGCGCTGGTGATGCGCTCCGAACACGTCGGCGCGGCCACGGTGCTGGCGCAGATCGTGCAGATGGTGGCCCAGGCGCAGCGCTCGCGTGCGCCGATGCAGCGCATGGCCGACACGGTGGCCGGCTGGTTCGTGATGGGCGTCGTCGGCATCGCGCTGCTCACTTTCTTCGGCTGGGGCTTGTTCGGCCCCGAACCTGCTTGGGTCTACGGGCTGATCAACGCGGTGGCCGTGCTGATCATCGCCTGCCCCTGTGCGCTGGGCCTGGCGACGCCGATGTCGATCATGGTCGCCACCGGCCGCGGCGCGACGAACGGCGTGCTGTTTCGCGATGCCGCGGCGATCGAGAAGCTGCGGCAGGTCGATACGCTGATCGTCGACAAGACCGGCACGCTGACCGAAGGCCGCCCGGTGTTCGAGCGTGCGCTGGGCGCCGCGGGCTTCGACGCCGACGAAGTGCTGCGCCTGGCCGCCAGCCTGGACCAGGGCAGCGAACATCCGCTGGCGGCGGCGATCGTCGCTGCGGCGCGTGACAGGGGCTTGCCCCTGGACAAGGCCGAGCAATTCGATTCGCAGTCGGGTATCGGCGTGCGCGGCACGGTGGGCGGCCAGGCGCTTGCGCTGGGCAATGCGGCGCTGATGGGCCAGCTCGGCATCGATGTCACGGCGCTGGCCGGCGAGGCCGAGGCCTTGCGTTCGCGCGGCGCGAGCGTCATGCATCTGGCAGTGGACCAGCGGCTGGCGGGCTTGCTGGCGGTGTCCGACCCGATCAAGACAACGACGCCCGAGGCACTCGCTTCGCTGCGCCGTGCGGGCCTTCGCGTTGTTATGGCCACCGGCGACGGCCTGACGACGGCACGCGCCGTGGGCCAAAGTCTCGGCATCGACGAGGTGCATGGCGAGGTCAAGCCGGCGGACAAGCTGAAGCTGGTCGAGCAACTGCAGGCGCAGGGCCGCGTGGTGGCGATGGCCGGCGACGGCATCAACGACGCGCCGGCGCTGGCGCGCGCCGATGTCGGCATCGCGATGGGCACCGGCACCGACGTGGCGATGAACAGCGCCCAGCTCACGCTCGTCAAAGGCGACCTGCGCGGCATCGCCACGGCGCACGCCCTGTCGGAAGCCACCGTGGCCAACATGAAGCAGAACCTCGCCTTCGCGTTCATCTACAACGCGTTGGGGGTGCCACTGGCTGCCGGTGTGCTGTACCCCTTCACCGGCTGGCTGCTGTCGCCGTTGATTGCCGCTCTGGCGATGAGTCTGAGTTCGGCTTCGGTGATCGGCAACGCGCTGCGCCTGCGCGGAGCCGTGTTGCGCGAGATGTGAGCAACCGAGTGCATCGCGTTGTTCGAGATCAAGTCAACCGGGTTCGCCGCATCGCCGCACCGATGCTTGGCAGCATGGTCACGGCGCCCCTGCTGTCGCTGTTCGTCGTGCCGGCGGTCTTTGCGCTGATGCGCCGGCCCCGACGGCAGCGCTCATGAGCGTTTCGCCGGCCGGCCATGCACGGCGCCGACGTGCCCCCGCCCGGACGGCACCGGGCGCGGCACATCTGGGCTTCGCCGCTCCGCGTTGAGATGCTCCAGGATGCCGCAGGGCTGCCCCCTGCGCTGCGAATTGCAGTGCGCTCGCAACTCGCGCAACTGTTTCTCCAGCAATTTCAGTTCGCGCACGCGCCGGGCGACGTGTTCGATGTGCTCGTCGAGCACCGTGTTCACGGCCTCGCAATCCGCCGCGGGCCGGTCCAGGTACCGCAGCAGGATGCGCACTTCGTCCAGACTCATGTCCAGCGACCGGCAACGGCGGATGAAAGCCAGCCGTTGCACGTGGGCCGGCCCGTACTGACGATAGTTCGCATCGCTGCGGGCCGGTTCCGGAACGAGCCGCTCGCGCTCGTAGAAGCGGATCGTTTCCACCGCCGTGTCGGTGGCCGCCGCCAGTTCGCCGATTCTCATGGGTGCACCTCGCGTGGGTTCTCAGGGCTTGCGGACCTTGGCCAGTTCCTCGTTGACCAGGGCCCGCAATTGCGCTTGGCCGAAATCCGTCAACGGCCGGCCATTGACGAAGAAGCCCGGGGTTGCCCTCACCTTCAGCGCCTTCATGTCGGCAATGTCCTGCCTCAGCGCGTCGGCGATGGCCGGGCTGGCAGCGTCGGCACGCGCCTGGGCCATGTCCAAACCCGTATCGGCGATCGATTCCCAGATCAGCTCGGGCTGTGGGCTGCCGTGGGCCGCCCATCGCGGCTGGTCGGCCAGTGCCCGCTCCAGAGCCGGCCAATACTTGCCTTGCAGCCGCGCGGCCTCGAGGATCTGCACGGCCCGTTCCGAGCCCTGGTGCAGCGGCGCATAGCGCAGCACCAGCCTGACCTGGCCGAAGCTGGCATTGACGATGCCCTTGACCACGGGATAGAAGGCGCGGCAGGTTTCGCAAGACGGGTCGAAGAACTCGACGATCGTGACTGCGGCTTGCGGGTTGCCGAACACCGGCGCGTGGGCACGGACCAGCGCGTCGCTGCCGGCCTGAACGGCCGCGGCAGCCTGCCGCGCGGACCGGTCCTGGTAGATCGCGATGCCGGCAACGAAGGCCAGCGCGACCACACCGAGTGCACCCACCACCAGCCATTTGCTCTTCACGGACGATCCCCCTTTTTTCGGTGCCACCCCAGCAACGCCAGGATGGCGGTGAAGGCCAGCAGCGACATCAGCGGGATGGGCACGAAGCCCGCCACCTGCAGGTCCGCGTCGGCGCACGACACGCCTTGCCGGCAGGGACTTGCCGCTTCGCTGATCAGGCCCCAGTACAAGAGGCAGTGGTACAGCGCCAGGCCCCAGCCGGCCCAGGCCAGCGGCAGCGCATAGCGGGCGCTGCGCGCATCGCCGTCGAACACGCCCAGGCCGAGCACCAGCACCAGCGGAAACATCGCGATGCGCTGGTACCAGCACAGCAGGCACGGCGTCTTGCCCATGACCTCGCCAAGGAACAGCGCACCCGCCGAGGCCACCAAGGCGACGAGCCACGCCAGGAACACCGCGGTTTCGGTGCTGCGCGCTGCCGCGTTCATCGGCCTCGCCGCTCGCGATCCGGCACGAACGAGGCCAGCAACAGCAGCCCCGCGGCGCCGACCACCAGGATGTCGGCGAGGTTGAATGCCGGCCAGTGCATGCCGCGCCAGTGCAGGTCCAGATAGTCGACCACCGCGCCGAAGCGCAGGCGATCGGTGACGTTGCCCAACGCGCCGCCGATCAGCCCGACATAGGCCACCGCCTCGAGCCGGCTGGCGACGCCACGCCGCAGCAGCCAGGCCAGCACCAGGCTCACGGCGATGCCCACCACGGTCAGAAACCAACGCTGCCACCCGCCGGCGTCGGCCAGCAAGGAGAAGGCCGCGCCCGGATTGGACACATGCACGATGTTGAACCAGGAGGTGACGAACACCTGTTCGCCCGGTTCCAGCGAAGCAGCCACCAGCGCCTTGAGGCCTTGGTCGGCGGCGAAGCCCGCACTCGCTGCCACCCAGCAGGCGCGCCAATGCCGCCGCGAGTCGAAGGGCTGCGCGGGCGGGTCGATCGCCAAGGTTTCAGGCACGGTCGTCGCTCAGCAGGCGCTTCAAGTCGGGGGGCACGTCCATCGGCGCGAAGGCGCTGACGTTGGAGCGCCCGGTGTTGCCGATGGGCAAACGCCTGAGCAGGTGCCCGAGCGGCACCAGCGCCAGGCGCAACAACTGCCCGCGGATTTCACGCCCATCGGCAAGCGCCCAGGCCGCACGCAGCATCAGCCGGTGTACGTGCCAGTGGCGCATAAAGTCGCGCTGGCCGAGCACATGGGCACGTTCCAGTTGGGCCAGAGCGAGCGCGGGCGAGGAAAGGGCCAAGCTCGCGCGGGCTGTGGCCATCGCAGCGTCGTAGGCAGCAATGCGGGACGCTTCCTGGTTCATGGCAAGCCCATTGGCAACGGGATTCATGACCACGATTCAAAACCCTGAAGCCACTGCAGAGTCAAGCATTCCGTGCGGGGCGGTAGGGAAATTCGGTGGGGGCACCGGCAGAACATTGACCGGCAGCAAGACAAGCCGCTTGACTCTCACCCTGCTACAGGGTTTCAAATGCCTGCATGGACATCTCGAATGCCAACGCTAAGGCCGATACGCCCACTCCGGGCTGCGGCGGCTGCGCCTGCGACAGCGCGCCTGCCGCACCGCCCGTTGCCGTCGGCGAGAACACGACACGCTTTCGCATCGCCACGATGGACTGCGCCGCTGAAGAGTCGGAGATCCGCCGCGCCGTCGATCCGATTACCGGCATCCAAAACCTGCGTTTCGATCTCGGCCGGCGGCTGCTCGACCTGAGCGGCACGCCGCAGGCCATCACCCAGGCCGAGGCGGCGATGCGGCGCATCGGCTTCGACCCGCAGCCCGTTGCCGAGCCCACCGCTGCCGCAGCAGGCACGGCGGCCGAAAGCTCCGGGGGCCCGGCACCGTTCGGCGAAGGCTTGTGGCGGCTGGTGGCCGCGCTGCTGCTAGCGCTGGGCGCCGAGACGTCGTCGTTCTTCGCGCCAGACCAACTGCCGTGGCGCATTGCGACCATGGCGCTGGCTCTTGGCGCCATCGCGCTGGCCGGACTGGACACCTACAAGAAGGGTTTCGCCGCCTTGCGCGCCGGCCGGCTGAACATCAACGCGCTGATGACCGTCGCGGTCAGCGGCGCCTTCGTCATCGGCCAGTGGCCCGAAGCGGCGATGGTGATGGCGCTGTATGCCATTGCCGAGCTGATCGAGGCCCGCGCGGTGGACCGCGCGCGCAACGCCATCCGCAGCCTGCTGGCGCTGGCCCCCGAAGATGCCGAAGTTCGCCAGCCCGACGGCAGTTGGTCGCGCACGGCAACGACGGCGGTGCAGGTTGGTGCCATCGTGCGCATCCGGCCCGGTGAACGCGTGCCGCTGGACGGCAGCGTGACCGAAGGCCGCAGCGCGATCGATCAAGCCCCCGTCACCGGCGAAAGCATTCCGGTCGACAAGGGCCCTGGCGACGAGGTCTACGCCGGCACCATCAACCAGGACAGCGCGCTGGAAATCCGCGTCACCGCGCCGGCCAGCGACAGCACGCTGGCACGCATCATCCACGCGGTGGAACAGGCGCAAGGTTCGCGCGCGCCGACGCAGCGCTTCGTCGACCGTTTCGCGGCGATCTACACCCCCGCCGTGTTCGCGCTGGCGGTGGCGCTGGTGCTGCTGGCGCCGACGCTGGCCGGCTGGACCTGGATGCAGGCGCTGTACAAGGCGCTGGTGCTGCTGGTCATCGCCTGCCCCTGCGCGCTGGTCATCTCCACGCCGGTCACGGTGGTCAGCGGCCTGGCCGCCGCGGCCCGGCGCGGCATCCTGATCAAGGGTGGCGTCTTCCTCGAACAAGCCCGCGGCCTGCGCGCGCTGGCGGTGGACAAGACCGGCACGCTCACCGAAGGCAAGCCGCGGCTGGTGGCCTTCGACGCCTTGGCCGAAACGGTCGACGGCACACGGCTCGCACTGCTGGCGAAGAGCTTGGCCGCACGCTCCGATCACCCCGTGTCGATGGCCATCGCGCAAGGCCTGGAAGGCGCCACCGTCGAAGTGCAGTCCTTCGCCGCCGAGGCCGGCCGGGGGTTGCGCGCCAGCGTCGAGGGCGCCGAGCTCGTGCTCGCCAACCACCGCTGGATCGAGGAGCGTGGCCAATGCTCGCCGGCGATCGAGGCGCGCCTGCGCGTGCACGAGCAAGCCGGCCGCAGCGTCACGCTGCTCGCCTCGGCTGACGCCGTGCTGGCGATCTGCGCGGTGGCGGACACGCTCAAGCCCTCGTCCGCCGCCGCGGTGAAGGAGCTGAAGGCGCTGGGCGTGACGCCGGTGATGCTGACCGGCGACAACCCGGCCACCGCGCGTGCCATCGCCACGGCCGTGGGCATCGACGAGGTGCAGGCCAACCTGCTGCCCGAAGAGAAGCTGGCCGCGATCCAGGCGCTGCAGTCGCGCTTCGGCCTGTCGGCGATGGCCGGCGACGGCATCAACGACGCACCGGCGCTGGCGCAGGCCGACATCGGC
>DAORHX010000058.1:0-14281 GCA_035438245.1 Rubrivivax sp. | reverse complement strand
GAAACGGTGTCCGCGATCAGCATGAAACGGGTGTCCGCGATCGGTGAAATGCGCACCGCGCTGGGTGGCCAGTCTTCGACGGTCAAGCCCGGCACCCGCTGGAACTCGCGCAGGTTCCGCGTGAGCAGCGTCATGCCGCGCGAGCGCGCATGGGCCGCGATGAACAGGTCGTGGCTGCCGATGGGGGTGCCGCTGCGCTCGAGCGTGGCGCGGATGTCGGCGTAGTGCTCGTCGGCCGGCGTGTCCAGTGGCAGCACGGTCAGTGCCTGCAGCAGCTGCTCCACCCGCTGCGTCAGCGGTGCCGAGCCCTTTCGTTGTGCGCCAAAGCGAAGCTCGCAAGCCGCGACGATGCTGGTGCACACCGAATCGGGTTCCAGCGCGTTCAGTTTCTGGGCCAGGGTGCCGTCGGGGTTGCGAACCAACTCGGAGAGCGCGTTCGTATCCAGCATGCAGGGCAGCGCATGCGGCCGCTCTTGGGGCGGATGGGCCATCACAGGGCGTCTCGTGGCTGGGGCGGCAGGTCCTCCACCTCGGGCAGAGCCTCCTCCATCGGGGTCCACGACGCCAACAGGTCGCGCAGCTTGTGCTTGCGGATAGGGGTCAAGATGAGGCTGTCGCCCTCCTTGCGAATCAGTACCTCGGACCCTTCCATCTCCAGTTCACGAGGAATCCGGACCGCTTGGTTGCGGCCGTTGCGGAACAACGCGGCGTGGCGCTCAGTCACCTGGGCCTCCGAGGGTTGATGTGGCATATGTCAGAGCATATGTCGATCGCTTCTTTTCAGCAAGTCGGCCGGACACCAAGCCACGTGCCTGGGTAGTGTCGAGCTACATGCCAGGCGTAGAAGCGTCGCACTGACGGGCGCTTCTACGCCTCGGATGCAGTTGAAGTGCTCGCGCCGATCGGCGTCAGGCCCTCAGCTCAGGCCCCCTCAGGGCTTGAACAGGAACGTCGAAGCCGCGTGCTTGGACAGCAGGTCGAAGATCGACAGCGTCTTCACGCCAAGCACGGCCGCGGCATTGGGCAGCGGCACCCGGCGCTTCGCGTTGGCGTCCGCCTTTTCCTGGGTGACGACGGTGTACTTGTGCGCTTTCGCGACCGCAACGATAAAGGGGTCGGCGTTCTTGCTTGCGGCGAACTCGCCGATGGCCGCCGGCGTGTAGTGCCCGCCAGTCGAAGCCCACTGCATGAGCGTGCCGTAGTGGCGCATCACGGCGGCATCGGCAGCGTCCGGCAGAAAGATGCCCGTGGGCTGCTGCTCGGCCCATGTTCTTGCCGGGTCGCCTTTCCGGCCGGCGACCAGCTCCGAGCGAACTTTGTCGACGCTGAACACCAGGCCTGCCGCGTGTGCTGCCGCCAGCCAATGCCAGAACCCGCCGCAGAACTCGAAGCGATAGTGGAGGTTCTTCGCCTGCACGAAGACGTTGGCGTCGATGAGGTAGCTGTCAGCCACGGTCAGCCAGCCTCTTGCCGAGTTCCATCACCGTCTCGGGCCGGACGGCCAGCAGGCCTGCCGCTTCCCGCAGCAGCGTCTCGCCCGAAAGCGCACTTCGCACCAGCGCCAAGGTGAGGCGCTTGCTGTTGCGGGCCGGGATGGTGCGGTACGCGCTGCCGCCACCCCCTTCGCGGGCTGGCTGATGCGTTGCCGACGCGACGGCCTCGTAGGCGTCCGCGTCGATGAGGTCGAAGTCCAGGGCGCGACGGGCGATCACGAGCTTGGAAACGCGGAACAGCCGCGCGATCCGGCCGAGATCGGCCTGCACCCGCCATTGCGCAAGAAATTCCTGCTTCGGCACCAGCACTTCGGCCGCCACCTGGTTGCATACGCGCTCGACGCCTTTGGCCGCCCGCGTGGCCAGATCGGAAACGCCACTCTCGCCCAGCCACACGTGAGCCAGCTCGTGTACCAGCGTAAAGACGCTGGCCACGAGGGCGTCGCGCCCGTTGATGAAGACCACCGGCGCCAGAGAATCGACGATGGCGAAGCCGCGGAACTCCTTCACCGACAAGGGACGGCGGGTGTTCGACTTCACGATGCCGCTCTTCATCACAAGCACGCCTGCGGCCTCGGCGCGGTCGGCCACGGCGGTGAAGTACTCGTCCGTAGAGCGGGCCGTTGCCCGCACCTGGGGCGTGAGGCCCAGTACCTCGGTCATGTCGCGCGCGATGGTGTCGTGCTTGCGCGAGGCCGCGTCGTTGAATCGGCCGACGAACGGCAAGGGTGTGGCTCCCAGTTCGATCAGCCGGTCGCGGTACCACTGCTGCTTGCGCGAGACGTCGTCCCAGACCTCGAGGAAGTCCCGGCTCAGCGGCGCGGGGTCGAGCGTCTGGCGCAGGTCCGGGATCTGAGGGCGCTGGATGTTGGGTGGCGCAGGCAGGAAGAGTAGCCCGAAGGGCACCCCGGTGAGCTTCGCCAGCTTCTCGGCCTGCGGTGGCGTCAGTTCACCACGGACGACCCGTTCGCGGTCTCCCTCGCGCTTCACCATGGCGCGCGCCAGCGACTCCAGGCTTTCGCCAGCCTGGTCAGCCGCCCAGCGCAGCACGTCTGGGGAAAGGGAGAGGGCCTCCATGAACGGCAGTCTATCGAACGGGCCCGGTGTCGACGCATCGGACCGGATTGCGGGCCGTCAGACTGGTCGCGTGCCGGTAGGCTGCGCCCGAAGCTCGTGCCCGGCCCGCTACTTCACGCGCCGCAGTGTCGGCCAATCGGGCGCCGGCGCCGCTGCCTGCCGTACTGCTTCGATCAGCGCGCGGTCAGTCGCACGTTTGGCGAGGCTCCGCACCAGCCACCGCATCGCCACCGCCCCGGATGCACCGATCAATGTGGACGCGACCACAGCAAGAGGCACTACACCGCCGACCAACGCAAACGCCGCGATGCCGCCCATCGCGGTCAGCACTGCGGCCACCACCTCGCACCGCCGCCACAGCAGCGGCGGGTCGCTGCGCAGGTAGTTCACCGACGCCCCGGTCTGCAAGTTATGCAACGCCACCAATTCGCGGTCCATCAGCAGCGCCAGCACGCGGTGGCCGCGCCGCGCGGGCATCAGTGTGGTGTGGACGACGAACTTGAACTCCACGCCCTGGTCGGCGGTGACCCACAGCTCGCGGCGTTCGCGGGCGGGGTACTGTTCGCACCAGCGCCGCGGCACGTTGATGAAGCGTTGGACCTCGGCCACCTGGCCGCTGACCCAGCGGAAGTCGCGCATGGCCGGCTCCTCGTGTTGGATGGGTCACGGTGACATGGCGATGGGCTGAATCAACCCAGTCAGGCCAGGGAAGCATTCGGGCCGGCTCGGCCGTTGTGACACTCGGGGTTCACTCGGCTGATTCCCGGCGGTCACTCGAATCACACCGATTGGGTGCCTCAAGAGGCAGATTTCTGCAGTGACAGCCGGGTGTCACCGCAGTCGAACTTTTCGGGGTCGAACACGACCGCTGGAGCTCGTCTCAAAGCCTGCTCTGCGGCCCGCGGGCACCTGTTCATCTGAACCAGAGGCCAAGCCCACGCATGTCAACCCCTGGCGCCGCGCCGCTGCCGGTGCCGAGCTGGAAACAGAGCCGCCTCACGCAACGCATCAACGCCCGCGCAATCACACGCCTTTTGCGCCGCTTGGCGGTGGCATTGCCCGAAACCGCGTTGACGCTGCCGCCGGGCACGGTGTCCACTTCAGTCTCCCGAAGGGCTCCTGGCCCTTGCTCATCGCGAGCGAACAGGCGTCGCAGTCGTTACCTGCCCTTGAAGCCCTGGTCCTTGAACCGGGCGTGCCGCTGGCCCTGAGCCTGCGGCCCTGAGGAAATCATTCGCGGAGCTGATGTCCGCGGCCTGCCGGCGTTGATCGCCGGGCGCTCCTGAAGCGCGCCGCTGACCGAACCCACGCAGTGCCGGCACCCGATGCCGCGCGCCCGTGCCCGCCATCCATTCGAGCTTCTGCCGTCCCTTGGGGCTTTGCCCTGAGGCCGGCGCAGTGCCTGGTTGCCCTGGCCCCGTTGGGGGTCGCGGCCGGCGCTGGCTGCTCGTGCACCTGACTCCGCCCCGGCATTTCGGTAAGGGGCGGCTCCAGCAGGTGGATGGCGACGCGAAAGCCAAAGACCTGATCCACCGCAGCCAGCCAGGCCCGACCTGGCTGACGGCAGCGCCATGCCCATGGAGGCTGGCGTTGCCACCCGCTCGCGCGTCGCGGAAACCCGTGCGCGGGCCGGATCAACCCCGTTCCCATTTTGAAGACCGACCGAGCTGGCGCCGCCACCTTCAACCGGCGACGTCGCCGGCGAACCCGGAGTAGGCGCAGCAGGCCGTGGCCAGCCTGCCGCGCGACATCACCAAGCCACGCCAGCCCAGCGCGACGGAATCCGCGCCGGCCGGCCGCTGTGCGATTCCACCTTCAACCCGGCCGCGCCCCTCGGGAAGGCGCGGCCACTGCCCACGGAGGGCCGTATGCCTTCGCAACCCAACCGTCTGCTGATCCCTTCTTCCCATTCATCCACCCCACGCCGGCTGCCGCTGGGCGGCAGGGCCACGCCGAAGGCGCTGCGTCCCCGCGAGTGGGCGGGCTTGTCCAACGACGAGATCCTCTCGCGCTTCGTGCCCGGCAAGGCCAGCCCGCACACCGTGCTGGAGGTGCTGCTGAAGCTGCACAACATGGAGCACACGGCGCGCGCCAAGAGCGTGTCGTTCAAGACACGGTACGAGCGGGCGAACTTCCTGCGCCACTTCTTCCGCGAGCTGGAGAGCCGCGGCGGCTTCAAGAAGGCGCCCGACCCGCGCAACCTGGGCCAGCGCCACGTTCAGGCCGCGGTCGATCTGTGGCGCAAGGACGGCCTGAAGCCGTCCACCATCCAGACCTACCTCAGCTTCCTGCGAGGCCTGGCCGGCTGGCTGGGCAAGCCGGGCTTCATCCGGCGGCCGGCGTACTACGGGCTGGAACTGGTCGAGTACCAGCGCAGTGCCATCAACGAGCGCGACAAGAGCTGGTCGGCGCAGGGCGTGGATGTCGATGGCCTGATCGATAAGGTGGCCGCCTTCGACCCCTACGTGGGCGGCATGCTGCGGCTGATCCGCGCCTTCGGCCTGCGCAAGCGCGAGGCGATCATGTTCCGGCCCAACGAGTGTGTGGTGAACTTCGCCGACACCGGCCTGCCGCTGGCCGAGAAGCAGGGCGAAGAGTACGTGTGGATCCGCCAGGGAGCCAAGGGCGGCCGGCCGCGCTTCGTGCCGATGAACACGCCGCGCCGCCGGCAGGCCGTTGCCAGCACGCAGCGGATTGCCTTCTGGGACAGCCATGCCCACACGGGCGACCCTGACCGCGATCTCAAGCAGAACATGGTGCGGTTCGGATACGTGCTGCGGAAGTTCGGCATCACCTCAAAGGGGCTGGGCATCACCGCCCACGGCCTGTGGCACGAGGCGCTGATCGAGGAGTACATCGCGATCACTGGCCAGGAGCCGCCGCTGCGCGGCGGTGAGGAAGGGCTGACGCGCGAGCAGGAAGACGCGGCGCGATTGGCCGTGAGCCGTCTGGCTGGCCACAATAGAGGTAGAGCTTCGGCCGCCTATCTGGGCGCCGTGCTGCACAAGAAGAAGGGTGGGGCAAAGGGCGGTGCGGCGGGTGGCGACGCTACGGCCTGATGCAGCACAGCGGCCGGTGACAGCGCCAGCCGCAGGTCTTCAGCTCGCCTTGGGCTCCTGCGCGTACAGCGGTGTCACGGTTCGGCACCGCTGTTCGACCTGGTGGGCGATGCGCTGAATGTCCTGGGTTGTCAGCGCTTGGGTGCCGCGCGACTTCAGCAGGCCGGCCAGTTCCTTGCCGCTGAAGACGCGAACCCGGCCGCGCCCGGTGCGCTCCACGAACCAGCCGGGCAGCGCCACCACGGGCAGCACCGTCACCGGCGATCCGACTGCACTCGACAGCCACTTGGCCAGCCAGGCGGCCTGGCGCTCGGCCTGATCCAGCGGCTCCTTGGTGGTCCAGGTCGGAAACTTTAGGGTGTCGCCGTCGTAGACCACGGTGGCGTCTGCCTTGCCTCGGCCCTGATTCGGCTTGGTGAAGCCCTTGGTCTCGATGGCGAAGACACCTTCGGCGGCAACTACGACGTGGTCGATGTTGAACTGCTCGCCCGGCAGGTCGTGGAATGTAGCGGCGCCCTGGCGCATCAGTTGATCGAGTTCCTGGCCGACGGCTACCTCGGCGTCGTAGCCCGCCTTCAGGTGGTCGAGCCGGGTGCCGGCTTTCAGCAGCTTGCGCAGCATGTAGGCGATGAAGGCGATCGCCGCCAGGGCGTATACCAGCGCCAGGTGCGCCGTTTGCGGCAGGCCGCGCAGATGGCTCTGCGCGAGGAAGAGCGCCAACGCCAGCAGCGGCACCACCATCAACAGCACCAGGTCCCAGGTCAGATCGTTGTGGGCCTCGTCGAGCTGTTCACGCAGCGAGTGGCCTGGGCCACGCAGCAGCGCGATGCCGATGGGAGAGCGGCGGTTCTGTCGCGCCTTCGCCTTCCTGCGGATCAGGACGAAGAGGGCCGCGGCAGGCCCGGCGAAGCAGGCGACGAGGACGCCAAGGACGATGGCGATTTGGTTGGTGATCTCTCCCATTGAGCTGTCTATCCTGCGGCTACCATCACGCGGTCAGGCGCGCCGCCAGCTTCTGGGTGGTGGACGACACGAAGCGCCTGAGCCGCTCGGCCAGCGTGCGAGCCGATGGCGTCAGCGCGGGGGCGATCTCGCGCGCGGCCTGGTCGATGGCCGTGGGCACGCGGTCGGCCATGTCCCGTGCCTGCTGAGTCAGGAAGCGCGGTTGCATACCCAGCTGCCTGGCCATCAGCGCCAGGTGCTCGGCGCCTATCTTGCCCGGCCTGACCTCGCCGCCGATCGCAAAGGCAAACTCGGGCGACAGGCCCGGGTACAGCCGCGTGCACATCAGGTCGTAGAACGGCGTCAGCGTCACGCCTTGGCCGGGCACGCTGTAGATCGACAGGTTCTTGGCGTGGCTGTCGTTGTTGCCGACGTACAGATTGAAGAACACCCAGCGCACCAGGTGGCGCAGGTCGACGGCGGGCTGAGCGCTGTAGCGGCGCATCAGCTCGGCGCAGGCGGCTAAGCCCGGGCCGCCTTCCTTCTCGTACTTGCGGTCCGACACCGTGCCAGCCAGCTGGCACAGGTCGTACTGGACCAGCCGCGCCAGCGTGCCGTCTGCGCGCAGCTGACGGTCGAAGCGGCGCACGACGCAGGCTTCGGTGCGCGGTTCGTAGAAGACCTCGGCCGTCGGCAGGCCGGCCAGCGCCGCGGCGCGCATCACGATGGCCTCATTGGCGGCCGAGTGCCAGACCTTGGCCAGGCGGCGGATGTTGGGCTTGAGGATGTGCGTGGACGGCGAGGTGCCCTTGGGCAGCTGCGGCACGCCGTCGTCGAAGATCGCCAGGCTGGTCTTGTCCTGCGCCCCGGCCAGCGAGATGCGGGCGCCTTGCTCGTGGATGTCGATCGCAGAAGCCGACCGCTTGGCCAGGATCGCGGCGATGGCTTCCCATGTCGTGGCTTCGTAGCGCGGCGGCTCGGGCGTCTGCCCAGGTGCGACTAGCACGAAGGCACCCGCGGTGTCGCCCGCCACTTCGAGCAGCAGCGAGAAGAGGGTGGATGCCTTACGCTGCGCGGCCAGGTAGTCGCGCAGTTCGCCCTCGGGCAGCAGGTTCTCGAAGAACGCCTGTACCTCGGGCGCCGCTTGCCGGCCGGGCTGAAGAGGGATGGCGGCCAGCGACATCCGCTGGGCGCCATCCAGCCACGTCGATGCGTACTCGAAGGCCAGCGGCGCGCTGTCGTGCACGGCACCGACCAGGTCGCTGCCGTAGTAGACATCCAGCCGCTCGGGCCGTGGTTGCATCACCCGTTCCTCACAGCGAGGAGGTCGAACGAGAGGCCTTGGTGCGCACCACCACCTCCAGGCCCAGCAGGTCCATGAGGTCCAGCACCTTCTGCAGTTGCACCGTCGGCTTGCCGTTCTCCAGGTCGACGATGAAGCGGTTGCCGGTGTTGCCCAGGCCCGCCAGGTCGAGCTGCTTCAGCGCCAGCCGCTTGCGCTGCTCACGGATCACGGCGCCCAACGCCACGGAGGAGCGGATCGGGGTCCCCGCGTCAATGGAATGACCGAGCGGTAAGTCTTGGGCCGACGGCGGCATGGCATGCGCTCGAAGTTACCTTTCGGTCATTTTCGGGGCCGACCCGCTGGAGGTCAAGCGGAAAGTGACTGATCGGTAATCGGTCAGGCCGGCTGCACGACCGCGTCAATCGTCCGGATCGAAGAGGCCTGAACCTTGCGGGATCACTCGATACCCCATGGCTTGATACCCGCGCTGGCGCCGTTCCCACATCCGAAGCAGGGCGGGATGCCCCTCGTCCACGAAGTCGACGATTCGGGCCCTGCTCTTGCTGGCGTGCTCCCGGTGCAGGCGGCCGGCGTACTGCGCGAGCGTGCCCTTCCAGGAGATGGGCATTGCCAGCACCAGGGTATCGAGTGGCGCATGGTCGAAGCCTTCGCCGACCAGCTTGCCCGTCGAGAGCAGCACCCGCGGAGCATCGGCAGGCAGCGCTTCCAGTTCCTGAAGCAGCGCAGTGCGCTGCTTTGCCGACATCCGGCCGTGCAGCACGAGCAGCGGTGACACCCGCGTGCCCAGTGCTTGACGCAGGGCGTCCAGGTGCTCCGTCCGCTCGGTCAGGACCAAGACCTTGCCGCCTGCGGCGAATGCAGCCGTCACCTCGTCGGCAACCTGGGCTGTGCGCGCGACATCGGAGGCGATGACCTGGAACACCTGCTGGATTGGCGCATCGTCGGCCGCCCCAACGCGGGGTGTCAGGTATCGCGGGACGATCTCCAAGGTCTGCGGCGCCCCTGAAGGTTTCTCCGCGGTGTGGCGCGTCGGGCCGCACTGCATGAAGATGATGGGTTGCCGGCCGTCGCGGCGGATCGGCGTGGCCGTCAGCCCGAGGACGTACTTCGCCTTGGCCCGCTTCAGGATTGCTTCGAAGGAAAACGCCGACAGGTGGTGACACTCGTCCGCCACGATATGTCCGTAGTCCTCGACGAGCGCATTGACTTCGCCCTGGCGGCAGAGCGACTGCATCAACGCGATGTCGATCTTTCCGGTCGGCTTCGACTTGCCTCCGCCGATCGCGCCGATGTTGGGTCCACTACCGCCTTCGCCATCGGTCGCGGCCAAGAAGGTCTGCAGCCGCTCGCGCCATTGGCGCAACAACTCGGCCCGATGGACCAGGATCAAGGTGTTCACGCCACGTGCAGCGATCAGCGCAGCTGCCGTCACCGTCTTGCCGAAGGCCGTCGGCGCGCACAACACGCCGGTGTCGTGGGCCAGCATGGCGTCGACGGCCTGCTGCTGGTCGGGCCGGAGCGCGCCACGAAACTGCACCTGCAGCGCCGCCCCGGCAGATCGCTCGTCGTGCAGTTCTGGCCGGATGCCGTTCTCGCGCAGCAAGGTGAGCGCTGCTTCCAGGCACCCGCGCGGCAGGGCGATGTGTTGGGCGAAGTTCTCTGCGCAGCCGATGACCCGGGGCTCATCCCACACCGGAAGGCGCATGGCCTGTGCCTTGTAGAACTCGGGGTTCTGGAACGCAGCCAGGCGGATCAGCCGGTTGGCCAGGGGTTGTGGCAAAGCGGCCTTCTCGAAGTAGACCAGGTTGGCCAGCGTGATCTTCAGTGAGGCCGGCATCGGGCCGGGCAAGCGGTTGGACGCTGGCTCCTGCCGACGCCACGGCGTGGCCTGGTCCTCGCTGTCGATGAAGGTCACGTCGAGCGGATGGCGGCCACCGGTGGCGCGCAGGATCGTGGGTTCGATGTCTGCGGGCGACATCTTTGGCAGGCCGGCCAGGAAGGCCCACTGGTCGTCGTGGGGCTGCAGGTCACGGTCGACGAACACGCTGCCGCCACTTTCACGGGGCGCCTTCTGCAGCGGCAAGGCGATCAGGTTGCCGAAGCCTCCCTTCGGCATCGTGTCCTGGTTCGGAAACAGGCGGTCGTAGGAGCTGAGCTTCAGCTGGCGGGTGCGCGCGCAGGTGTGGCTGATGAGGGCGGTACCCAGCCGGCGAGCATCGCGTGCCGACACGCGGGCGGAGAAGAAGATCCACGCGTGTGCGCCATTTCCGGATCGGGAGACTTCAAGCGCGACCGGCACACCCAGCGCATCGCAGGTGCCGGCGAAGGCGCGTGCATCCTCTCGCCACTCGGCATCGTCGAAGTCCACCGCCAGGAAGTGGCAGGTGTCATCCGAGAGCAGCGGATATACGCCCACGGTGTGCCGGCCGGCCAGGTGGTCGAAGACAGTCTGACCCGTGACCGGGATCAGCGAGCGGTGCACGCAGTCGCCGCACTTGATCCGCGGCTTCTCGCAGATGCCGGCGCGCCACTCGTTCGCGCACGCTGGCGAGTAGCCCGACTTGCCGGCCTTGCTCTCCCAGCGGACCGGGTACACGTCTTCCCTGCCGCGGAACAGGCTGGCGAAGAGCTTCACTTTCTCGTCGGTGCCGAGGCGCGGGCTTCGATCCGTGGTCGGCGTGATGTCGAGCGGTTGCCAGGCGATGCCGTGCTCCGTCAGCAACTCGCGCAGCCGGCGGTTCTCGGCCAGCAGCCGGGTCACTTCCTCACGCGGGTCGCCGGTCATCGGGCACCTCGCATCGGCCGCAGGGTCGGGCGGCCACGGAGCGGATCCTCAGCCAGCATCCTGGAGGATCGCCAGGATGTCTTGTCGGTCACCGACAAGGCGAACGACATCGAGATGATCGGGTGCCTCGAAGTAGAGCCACTGCATCGGGAACCCAGCGACTCGCCATGGTCGCAGGCCCGGGATGTCGCACAGCTGTCCAAGGCGGGGAGAACCCATGGAGGGCATGCGTTCGATCGGTCCGAGCGCTGCGATCGCGGCGTCGAACATCCGCTCGCCCAGGGCCAAGCCCCCTTCTTGGGCGTAGTACCGCGCCGCTTCGACCAGGTCTGCTTCGGCGCGGGGCCGAAGATGGGCGGGCTTCAACGCAGGTCGCCCAGGGCCTGCTTCTTCAACTGTGCCGTCCGTTTGGGTGTCAGGACACGGCCAGGGCCTGAACTCAGCCCTTCTTCGATCAGCTCGCGCAGACGCTTCTTGGCCTGTTCTTCCTGGTCCCGGCGGATCAGCTCACGCAGGTACTCGCTGGTGTTGCCGTATTGGCCGGACCGTACCCGCTGGTCGACGTACTCGCGCAGGGCCTCCGGCAGGGCAAAGCTCATGGTGTTGCTGCTCATGGCACACATGATCCCGCCGGCTATCAATAGTTGTCAAGCCTCCAGAGGCAGCGGTGCCTGCTGGTTCGCTGGGGCCGGCTTCTTCGGATGTGGTCCTTGGCGTTCCAGCTTCAGCAGCAACTGCCCCCACGCTTCGAGCGCCCGCCGCCGCTCCTCGAAGTAGTCGTGCCGGTTGTAGACACCTTCCACGCCTTTGAGCTTGTGGTTCAGGCAGCGTTCGGCCACGTGCGGCTCCACGCCCAGGGCGGCCAGGTGGGTGCGGGCAGTGCGGCGGAAGTCGTGCACCGTGAAGTGGGGCAAGCCGTGCTTCACCTTCCCCATCGCCACGCCCAACGTCGACTCGCAGACGTGCGGCACCATGCGGCTCTGCAGCTTGCGCGCAGGCAACACGTACGCGGCGTTGCAGGCCAGCTCCTTCAGCTTCTGCAGCCACTCCACCGCCATGGGCGGCAGCGGGATGTCCAGCGGCTGGCCGGTCTTGGTGCGGATGCCGGGCAGGTGCCACACCTGCGGGTCGGCCTCCAGCTCGAACTCCTCCCAGCGTGCGGCGATCAGCTCGCCCTTGCGCACGGCCAGCAGCAACAGCAGCTTCACGGTCAGCTCGTTCTGCACGCTGAAGCCCTTGGCCTGGCGCATCGCCTCGAACAGCGTGACCAGCTCGTCGCGTGACAGCGCCCGCTCGCGGGCGAGTTCCTTGCCGCCGGCATCTGCCAGGTCGAAGGCCGCTGCCGGATTGAAGCGCACCAGGTGGCGCTTGATGGCGTAGTCGAACATGCGGCGCACCCAGCGCAGCACGTCGTTGGCGATGGTTGGCGCGCCGCGCTTGACGACTGCGCGCAGCATCGCGTCGATGTGCCGCGGCTCCACCGCATCCAGGGCCAGCTTACCCAGATGCGGCTTGATGTCCTTCTCGATGCGGCTGCGCACGATGTTCGGGTGCTTCCAGCGCCCGTTGATCATGCGCTCGAAGTATTCGTCGGCCAGCTGGCCGACGGTGGTGACGCTGCGCGCGGCCTCGATGCGGGCCAGGGCGGTGGACTTGCGCTCCTGCTTCTCGCCGGCCACGTCGTGGCCCAGGGCGATCTTGGCGCGCAGCTCCTTGGCCGACTGGCGGGCTGCGGCCAGCGGCAGGTCGGTGTAGCTGCCCAGGTTCATCACGCGCGACTTGCCGGCGAAGCGGTAGCGCAACTTCCAGCTCGGCGCACTGCGTTCGGGCCGCCACGTCAGCACGAGCCCATCGCCGTCGGATCGACCTTCGAAGCGCTCGCCAGACCTGATCCAGGCCCGAATGGCGACATCGGACAGCTTGCCCATCGTCCACCCCAGATGTGTACCCAAAACTGAGCCGGACGGTTCCGGGTACACAGCTGGGTACACAGAAATTCTGGGATGGGGTGGGCCGCTGTTCAACCTCCTGAAACGCTAAGCCCGCGTAAACGCTCGACTTTCCGGCCGCTTGGGGGTGTCAAGACACCCCGTGAAACCTCACTCGATGTTCTGCACCTGCTCGCGCATCTGCTCGATCAGCACCTTCATCTGCACCGACACGTTGGTCAGTTCCAGCGCGGCCGACTTCGAGCCCAGCGTGTTGGCTTCGCGTTGCAGCTCCTGTATCAGGAAGTCCAGCCGCTTGCCGACCTCGCCGCCGGCACGCAGCAGCCGTTCGATCTCGTCGAGGTGCGCGCGCAGCCGCGCCAGTTCCTCGGCGACATCGATGCGGATCGCATACGACGCGGCCTCGTTCAGCGCGCGCTCGCGCAGGCTGTCGGCGCTGAAGCTCTGCGCCGCGCCGGTCGCGGCGAGCGCTTCGTTCCAGCGCTCGAGGAAGCGCTGCTGCTGGCGCTGCACGACGGCAGGCACCATCGGCTCGGCCGCGGCGGCCAGCTCGCGCAGCCGTGTCAACTTGTCCAGCAGCACGTCGACCAGCCGCGCGCCTTCGCGTGCACGCGCGTCGCGCAGGCTGGCGATGCCGTCGCGCGCCGCCTGCAGCGCGGTCTCGTCGAGCCGCTCGGCGACCGCCGCGCCGCGGCACCACAGCAGGGCCTCGTTGACCGACAGCGCGCGCGCCTTCGGCAGCCAGCCCTGGACCTGGTTCTCCAGCCGGCCGAGCCGGCTCAGCTGCTCGGCCGTCGGCTGCGGCCAGGCGGTGTCGGCGTCGCGCGCCGTGGCGATGCGCAGCTCGATCTTGCCGCGCCGGAAGGCTGCGGCGAGCAGTTCGCGCAGCGCGGGCTCGAGCGCGCGCAACTCGTCGGGCAGGCGAAAAGCGAGGTCGAGAAAGCGGCTGTTGACCGAGCGCAGTTCGATGCTGACGCCGGGATGCGTGCCGCCGACATCCGTGCCCGATGCGGCATTGGCGAAACCGGTCATGCTGTAGACTGACATCGACGCCTTGCCCTCGCAAAAACGCCGATTATGTCGAAGCCCAAACCCGCTCCGTTGCCGTCGGGCACCGTGGTGGGCGGCTATCAGGTCGTGAAGAAGCTGGCGGCCGGCGGCTTCGGCGTGGTCTACCTCGCCGAGGACGACAAGCAGCACCTGGTCGCGCTGAAAGAATACCTGCCGGCGTCGCTGGCCGAACGATCCCCGGGCGAACTGACGCCGCGCGTCAAGCCCGACAAGCAGCCGCTGTATCGCCTCGGGCTGAAGAGCTTCTTCGAAGAAGGGCGTTCGCTGGCGCAGATCAGCCACCCGAGCGTGGTCTCGGTGCTGAACTTCTTCCGCGAGAACGAGACCGTCTACATGGTGATGAACTACCTGCAGGGCGACACGCTGCAGGACTTCATCATCACCGCGCGCGACCTGAAGCGTGACAAGGTGTTTCGCGAATCGTCGATCCGCAGCCTGTTCGACGAGATCCTGCGCGGCCTGCGCATCGTGCACCAGCACAAGATGCTGCACCTGGACATCAAGCCGGCGAACATCTTCGTCACCAACGACAACAAGGCGGTGATGCTCGACTTCGGCGCCGCGCGCGAGGTGCTGAGCAAGGAAGGCAACTTCATCCG